>JADLHS010000586.1 GCA_020848635.1 Limisphaerales bacterium | reverse complement strand
TCGAGCGCGAACAATTTGACGTTGGCAGGCGTCTGGTTCATTAGCCGATCAGGTAAAGCAGGATAAAGAGGGCATCGAGCAAAATGCAGACGACGATGCTTTGCGTCACAGCCCGCACCGTCGCGCGGGAGATCTCGTTCAGTTGCAGCGGCTGCGCCAGCCCATGGTAGCAGGTGACGATGGCAATGATGAAACCAAAGGCGCACGTCTTGAGGGCGAGCAGGACGAAATCCAAGTAACTCAGGGCGCTGGCCAGTTGGCGGAAATAATCACCGGGCGACAACGGCACGTCCTGGAGCAACACCCACAAATAGCCGCTTACCAAGGTGCCGAGGATCAGATAGACCGTGAGCGAAAAGATGCCCACAGCCATCCCAACTACGCGCGGCCCAACGAGGTAATGCACGGGATCAATCCCCAGCGCTTCGAGCGCCTCAACCTCGCCCATCGCCCGCGCCGTACCGAGTTCAACGACGTTCGCCGTGCCGACCCGCGCCAGCACCAGCAACGCAGTCAGCAAGGGGCCGAGCTCGCGGACCACCACGATGACCATGATGTTGCCAAGCCAATTGTTCGCCGTTTCGACCCGGGTGAGCCAAGAGACCGTCTGGCCGATGACGAGGAATCCCAGCGCCGCGGCAGCGAAGAGGAACATGGGGATGAGCCGCACGCCGGCCCGGTGGATTTCGCGGGCAAGCAGCGGGCGAATTACGGGTTGGGCCACACCGACGTTACGCAATAACACCCCCAATGTGATGAGGGCAAAGGCGCCCACTCCATGCAAGGTCAGCACGAAAGCGAACACCTGCCGTCCAATGTTGGCCGAGTAGGAACGCGGCATCCCCCAACGCGCGCCAACGCGCGGCGGCGGGGCGAGGAAAAAGGTTGGGCCAGCTTGCGGCATGCCCGCAGCGTAGCGTGGCGGCGCGAACGGTCAATTCGCGACTCGCCTTCGTTTGTCCTGAATCTTAATCTTGGTTGTCATCTTATTCCTCGGAGTGAGAAGATTAAGTGTAAGATTACGATTGAGATTAAGAAACCGAGCCGTGCGCATGGCGAAGAATATTGTTTATTTCGACCTAGAAACCCAGAAGTCAGCCGACGAAGTCGGCGGCTGGAACAACATCAGCAAGATGGGGCTGAGCGTCGGCGTGACGTATAGCACCGCGCGCAATGAATACCGCATCTACGGCGAGAAACAAGTGGGCGAGCTGATTACGGATTTGCAGCGCGCTGATCTGGTTGTCGGCTTCAACGTGCTCCGCTTCGACTATGAAGTCCTGCACGGCTACACGCCGTTCGACATGAGCCAACTGCCCACGCTCGACATGATGGTGGACCTGGCGAACACCCTGCAGCACCGCCTCTCGCTCGACTCGATTGCGACTGCAACCTTCGGCGTGGAGAAAACGGCCGAAGGCTTACAGGCGATCCAATGGTTCAAGGAAGGCAAGATGCTGGAAATCGCGGAGTATTGTTGCTACGACGTGAAACTGACCAAACTGGTCCACGAGCACGGCGTCCACCAGCGGCAACTGCATTACCACAATCGTTTCGGAAAGAAATTAACCGTACCGGTGAAGTGGGAGATTTGAACCATGGCCCCTGACTTGTCGAGGCGGACGACTGCGCCAGACCATCCACGTTATCACCTCGATAGCTACAGACGCCGTCGAAATTCCGCGCAAGCCTTGGCCACATCCGTCGTGTTCAGGATCGCGGATACCACGCACACCCGTTCCGCGCCTGCAGCGAGCACGTCATCGAGGTTGCTCAGGTTGATTCCGCCGATGGCGAACCACGGCACCGTCACGTTTGCCGCCGCCCAGCGGACATATTCGAGCGTCACCGGCTTTGCCGTTGGCTTCGTGCCGGTGGCATAGACAGGCCCGATGGCGATGTAATCCGCGCCCGCCGCGACGGCGCGCTGCGCTTGTTCAGGAGCGTGCGTGCTCAGGCCGATGCGGAGTTGAGAGTTGCGGGTTGAAAGTTGAGCGACGTGATTCAAACCGGCATCAAAAAAATCCTCCTGGCCCAGATGACAAAGCTCCGCCCCAGCTTCCCGAGCGATTGCCAGATGATCGTTGATGACCAAACCGACATTCGCCTTCTTCGTGATTGGCACAATCACTTCGGCCATGCTTCGGATTTCATCTGGCGACGACGTCTTGGCGCGCAGTTGAATCAAATCCGCCCCCCCATCGCAAAGCTGTTGCGCCACGGCTTCCGGCGTACGGCCATGCAGGAAGGCCGTGTCCACAAAGGCGTAGAGTCTGCAATCAGCGAGCGGCTTCATCTCAGCATTGTCGCGGGCGGCGTCAGGAGGCTCTGATCACTTGGTTGAAAGTCTTGGTTTGAAGGTTGAGAGCAGGAAGTTTGAGACTCGTCACCTCGTCACCTACAAAAGTCACTTTGCAGCTTCCTCGGCGGGCGCAGGTTCGCTCGGCGCCGGAGTTGCCTCGTTGAGTTTCAACTGATCCGGCGGCGTGGTGGCCAGGCCGGGATCAGCCGTAAGCGGGGCGGCAGGCTTTTCCACGATGATGCGGCGCAGTTCGTCCGCCGCCGGCAAGTCCTCCAAGCTCCGCAGACCAAAGTATTCTAGGAACAACGTCGTCGTGCCGTAAAGCGTCGGCCGGCCGACGACCTCAGCGCGACCCACCGATTCCACCAGACCGCGCTCCAGCAATGTCTGCATCGTGCCGTCCACGCTCACCCCGCGGATTTGTTCGATCTCGGCCCGCGTCATCGGCTGGCGGTAGGAGATGATAGCTAGCGTTTCGAGCGCGGGCTGCGAAAGCCGGGATGGACGCGCCTTCACGCCGACCAGCGCCTTGAGCCACGGCGCGAATTCCGGTTGCGTCACGAATTGCCACGAACCGGCCACGCACACGAGCCGATAGCTGCGCGCGGCGGCTTCGTGATCCTGGGCGAGCTGTTCGAGCGCGGCGGTGAGCTCGGCTTCCTTCACCTTCTTGAGCGACTTGACGGTGGCGTCGGCGTCATCCTGTTCGGCGGCGCTGGCGAAGATCTCGCGCAGTTCGGCGGGGCTGAGCGGCTTTTGCGCGGAGAACAGGAGCGATTCGAGAATGAACTTCAATTCCATTTAGGATATACGATTGATGATTTACGATTCGGCTTCGTCGGCAATCGGGGTTTTAGATGAAGCGTTGGCTTCCGTCACCGGGACGGGGGACGACGCAATGGGCGTCACGCCCGAAGCCCGGCGGATTTCGATTTCGGCAAAGGCCTCCGGCTGGGCGCAGACAAGCTGCTTGAGGCGGATCAATTCGAGCAGCGCGAGAAACGTACAGACCACTTCCGACCGGCTCATGGCGTCCTCGAAC
>JADLHS010000585.1 GCA_020848635.1 Limisphaerales bacterium | reverse complement strand
TTGAAGTTGATGGTGTTGGCAGAATCCCCGTTGGTATTGGCCATTTGAATGGCCAGCCAGAGGTTCGTCACGCCGGGGCTGAAATCGGCGTTGTTGACGGTATTAACCGTGATCGTCGCGGCTTGCGCTGTGCCGAGGATTCCGAAGCCCGCCACGGAGGCGAGGAACAGCTTCTTGAGTTTTTGTTGTTTCATGATTTTGGGTTGTTTGGCGGAACTGAACGGGCCTTGCATTCCCTAAGCCGACCCAATGCACTTGGGTGACAAAATGCCAATTTAGCCTAGCCGACAGTTCCGAGTTCCGAGGTATGTTGCCAAGTTTATTCTCGGCAGGGTATGGCATGTATATGCCATCCTGAACTGTCACCCCTTGGGGCGGTTTTTTATCGCTCTGGCAACTGCGTTCCTGAATGCGCAACGGTGTCGGTTTCAGACCATCAAGTGTTCCCCGGATCGTTTGCCATGCCGGTTGCGCCCTATTATGCAGCGTCCGCTTGAAAGCAACCATATTGGGTCTCAGCCAAGCACTACCGTTTGAAGAAAAGCCTTCTTCAAAGGCACATGGATTAAATCGGATGCACCCTGCGCTTGCGTCGGGCTCGTCCAAGGTTAATCTCAAGCATGCTTGCTTTGCCATTTCGCTAATGACTAAAAGTGGCTCGGGTATCCTAGATTTTACTTGGCGGCATTGTTTGGCTGCATTCTTCGCTTTACTCTGTCCCGTCCCGTCCCTTGGTGAAGTCTACAATGTTCGTGGATGGCACACCGAAGATGGCTTGCCCTCGGGGCAGGTGACTGCGATCGCGCAAACCCCCGATGGTTATCTATGGGTCGGCACCCTACGAGGTCTGGCGCGCTTCGATGGGGTGCGCTTCCGAGTGTTTACCGCGACTTCAACTCCCAGCCTCGGGGACTCCCGAATCACCAGCCTGCTCACGGATTGTGAGGGCATTCTGTGGATTGGAACCGCGGATGGTAACCTGGTGCGCCGGCGTGGCGACCGGGTTGAGCCTGTGGAGCCGCCCGTGCCTTTCGCGCTGGAGGCCGACAAGCAAAGTATGCCCGATTTCACCAGCTTGATTGCGTCCATCGGCGGCCAGAGCGGTCTGACTGCTGATCGCGAAGGAGCTTTGTGGTGGCATGTCCACGGCAAGCCACCTGCCCGGCTGAAGGACGGGCGATGGACGGTTTTCGCCCCGACCAATGGCTTGCCCGAAGGGGCAAGCCAACTGGCCTGCGATGGGGAGGGACGCATCTGGGGCACGGAAGACAAGCAATATCGGTTGTATTGTTTTGAGGACGGCCAATGGGATTTACCCGAGCATGCCCTTCAGTTGTCAGGCTACGGTCCTCCAGCATTGTCGCCCTCGTCTGATGGCGGCCTTTGGGTGGCTGACCCTCACGGGTGGAGCAACCCGGAACCGGGACGGGTGCAACGTCTGTCGGGGCGGCAACCCCGCCACTCCGCTAGCTTCTCAGACACGAGGATAATCCCGCCCCGAACCCAAGTTACCATGCTGCTCGAGGACCGGAACGGACGATTGTGGGTTGCAACCCGGGACAGCGGTTTGTGTTACTTTGATGCCAAGGGGGGCTGGCAGCACTTGGAAGCACAACCTGACTTGGGACTGGCGAGAGTCACCTGCCTCTTCGAAGACAGCCAAGGCAATATCTGGGTCGGCACGCTCGAAGATGGCTTGCACCGCGTCAGCCTGCAGCCGCTGACGCCCATTCCATTGCCGGTTGATAGTTCGATGGTTTGGTCCATTTGCGCGACCAGGGACGATGCTGTGTGGGTGGGCACGCTGGGTAGCGGGGTGCTCCGTCTTCAAGCGGGCAAGTTCACGCAGATGGATGGTGACTGGGGCGCTGTGGTGCCGGAGATCCAGTCGCTCTTCGAAGACTCACGCACGAATCTGTGGGCCGGCACGAGTAAAGGCGTCTTCCGGCTCGAGGGTGAGCGTTTTCGTCGTGTTGAACCAGTTACAGAATTGACCAGACCTATTACCGCGATTTTCGAAGACCGGAGTGGTTGCCTATGGTTCGGGGGCTATCAGGACTTGTTTTCACTGCAGGAGAATTGTCTGACCGCCTATTCCTCAAAAATGCACCTCGACATTCGTGCCATCGCGGAGGACAACTCAGGTGATCTTTGGATCGGCACCATCCAAGAAGGGTTGTATCGGTTGCCGCGCGGCCAGACCCGGCAACTCACCAAAGTCCCGAAATACCCGGTGCGCGATGCCCGGTCCTTGTTTGTTGGCCCGGATGGAACTCTATGGGTGGGAAGCCAGCAAAGCGGATTATTCCGTCGCAGCGTGACTTCCTCTGAAGATTTCGTCCTGTCGGCAGGCACGCTGTCCGACACGATCTTTTCAATCCTTAACGATCACACAAGCCATTTGTGGATGGCTACGGGCAATGGGATCATTGGGGTTTCGACCCGGACGCCGATAACCGACTCAGCCGGAGCGGGGCCGCCTTTGTTGTGGAAGCATCTTTCGCTGGCTGAGGGTCTCGGCCACCGTCGCTGCTACAGTAAGGGCCAGCCTGGCATCGCCCGCACTTCCGATGGCCGTCTCTGGTTTCCAAATGTGGACCATCTGGCGGTGCTTGACCCCAAAGAAACCTTTTCCCGGGGGTCAATTTACAATGTTTTCGTGGAATCCCTCGAGGCTGACGGAAAAGAACTGCCGCGGGTTGCCGGAGCAGCCTTCCGCGTGCCCGCAGGTCCGCGGCGCTTCTCTTTTGAATACACCGCGCTGGACCTAACCGCACCGACGAGTCTGCGCTTTCGCTATCAACTCTCAGGCATTGACGGGGACTGGGTGGATGCGGGACCTCAGCGGGCAGCCCATTACAGCCGGCTTCCGCCGGGCGAGTATGAGTTCCGGGTCATGGCCGGCAGCGGAGACGGTCTTTGGCGCGAGGCTGATCAAGGGGTTCGCCTGGTAGTGGTGCCCCGGATTTGGGAGCGGCGTTGGGTGCAACTGCTGGCCATGATTTTACTCATCAGCGTGGTTGGCGGCAGCCTGGCGTTCTGGCAACGTCGCCGCCTGCAACTCAAATTGGAACGCCTCGAAGTGAAGCAGAAGGTGGAGAATGAGCGCACGCGTATTTCCCGGGACATTCACGACGACCTAGGGGCCAGGCTGACGCAGATCATGCTGGTGAGCGAGTTGGGGCAGCGCAATGCGGGCGATCTCGGCGAGGTGGGCGTGAATTTTACAAAGATTGGCCGCACTAGCCGCGAGGCGGTTCAGGCATTGGATGAAATTGTCTGGGCGGTCAATCCGAAAAATGACAACTTGCCCCGGCTGGTGCGCTATATCTGCCGGTTTGCCGACGAATGTTTCGAGGCGAGTGGCATCCGTTGCTGGCAGAACGTGCCGTTGGACTTGCCCAACCTTCCCGTGCCCGCTGAGCATCGGCACAGCCTTTTCTGCGCTGTTAAAGAAGCAATGACCAACATCCTGAAACATTCCCAAGCCACGGAGGTCCGTTTGTGCATCACTTTTGCCGAAGACACATTGCGCGTGGAAATCGAGGACAACGGCTGCGGTTTTACGGTGTCCGAAACCGACCTGAGCCGCAGCGGGCTCAACAACATGAGCGCCCGGTTGAGAGAGTCAGGGGGCCAGACGCACCTCCGGAGCGCGCCCCAGCGCGGCACCGGGGTTTCGTTTGCTTTGCCGGTTCAAGGCCTTCCGGCTCACGGGTCTTCCGCATAGCACATTTATGCCATACCGTTCCCCCTCAAGACCGCGACATACTCCGCACATGAAGGCCGTAAGCGTGCGCGTCTGCATAGTCGAAGATGATCCAGGGGTACAGTCCAGCCTCGCCAAGGTGGTTGATAGCACCGCCGGATTCCGGTGCCAGGCGGCCTATTCGGACGCCGAGAGCGCGCTGCGACACATCCCGGCCAATCCTCCGGACATTGTCCTCATGGACATCAATCTGCCCGGCCTGTCAGGCATCGAGTGCGTGCGCCGCCTTAAGTTGTTGGTCCCGCAATCACGTGTCGTCATGCTCACCGTCTATGACGATGAAGACAGTGTTTTCGAATCGCTGAAGGCGGGCGCCGATGGATACCTGCTTAAGCGTACCAGCCCCGCAGTGCTAACGGCTGCGCTACGGGAACTGCTCGATGGCGGCGTTCCCATGTCCCGTCAAATTGCCCGTTGCGTGATCCAGCATTTTCGCGGCCTTAACCGTGGGCTCCCCAGTCTCCGGCCCGCGCAAGCAGGCGCCAAGCTGACCGACCGGGAGGAGGAAATCCTCACGAAATTGACCGAGGGCTATCATTACAAGGAAATTGCTGGCAAACTTGACATCAGTATCCACACCGTCCGCAATCATATCCGGAGCATCTACGAAAAACTGCATGTCCATTCCCGTACCGAGGCGGTGGTCAAGCGGTTGGTCACCGTGGCGGCGGTGAGTATCGTGAACACCGCCGACAATTCCAGCAGCCAAGCGATTCGAGCCCATTCCCCCCACCACGACGACGACGGCGCTTTTACACTGATCGAGCTGCTCGTGGTGATTGCCATCATCGCCATCCTGGCAGCGATGCTCCTGCCGGCCTTGAGCCGCGCCAAACTCAAAGCCCAGACCATCAACTGCGTCAGCAACATGAAACAACTTTCCGTCGCCTGGGTCATGTATTCCGGCGATTTCAATGACATGCTTGTGCCCAACTGGCTGGGGGACTCGCGGGCTTGGATTGATGGGACCGAAGGCAACGTGAGCGGCGGGACCGGGGCCACGAATGTTCTGTCCATTCGCAACGGCTTGCTGTTTGTTTACGCTCCAAACCCTGGGGTGTACATGTGCCCAACGGCTACCAAAGGCGCAGTTCGCAAGGTCCGCGATTGCTCCCTCCAGGGCAGAATGGGCGGGGCAAGCGATGCCGACCAAGTCAAACACCGGATCCCAGCTTCCACCGAGGGGGAGTTGGGGGCCAAGTACCCGCAATACAAGAAAACGGGCGACATAATCAACCCGCCCCCGTCTGAAGCCAACACCTTCGTGGATGAAAGCACAGAGACCATTGACGATGGCGTCTTGGCCATGGATGCCAACCGTCGCCCGGATGCCTGGGAAAATTCTCCGAACGCACGGCACGGCCAATCCGGCGTGCTGGCGT
>JADLHS010000584.1 GCA_020848635.1 Limisphaerales bacterium | reverse complement strand
GGCGTGGTTTCATTCAAAACCTCATGCAAGGCGCGATAACCTTCCGCCGCGATGTAGCTCTCGATGCGCTCCGGATTAATCACACCGCTATTAGCGAGCACAATGCCGAGCTGTTGCTTGAAGAACGCCGCGTCGGGGTCGCTTTGCGGAATATTGGCCGGCTCCCCCTGGAGCGCGGCGATGATGGCCGGCGCGTTCTCTGGCGTGACCTTGATGTAAAGTGCCCGCAACGGGTCGGCCTGGACCAACGGTCCGTCACAGCAAAGCTTCATGCAGCCGACGCCGCGCACTTCCACCTCGTCCTGCAATCCGGCATCGGCCACGGCCCGTTCGAGTTGCTGTTTGACACCCTTGGCGTCGGAAGACATGCAGCCGGCGGCCATGCAGCAGCGCAACGTGACCTTCTTGCGCGCGGCCAGTTCCTTCTCCTTGATGTGCTGGAGGTCGTTGAGGATCATTTTGCCCCCCACTTTTCTATTTGCTCGAGAGCGGACTTGGGCGTCTGGCGGGGTGTGACCGTGCCGTCATATACCGCTGCGGGCGCAATGCCGCAGGCGCCGATGCAGCGCGCGGTGAGCAGCGAAACCGCATTGTCCGCCGTCGTTTCGCCCGCCTGGACCCCGAGTTTTTCCTGAATGGAAGCCAGCACCTTGTCCGCGCCTTTGACGTAGCAGGCCGTGCCCATACAGACGACACAGGTATGTTCGCCCTTGGGCTTGAGGGTGAAGAAATGATAAAACGTGGCGACGCCGTAGACGCGACTCGGCGGCAGTTTGAGCTTGTAAGCGACGAAGAGCAGCAGATCGTCTTCGAGATAGCCGAACAGTTCCTGGGCCTTGTGCAGCACCTCGATCAAGGCATCGTGGCGGAACTGGTGCTTCTTCATGTGGACTTCCAGAATCTTGAAGCGTTTGTCGCCGGAAGCGTGAGCGAGGACGGCGGGAAGCCGTTTCCGATGTGGTCTGGCTAGTGTGGCATTCATACCCAAATTCTTGCGAACCCTCCGCGGCCGAGAATCCGCGCTACCCCAATGCGCTCTGTTTAAGGAGCCACCGTCAATTAAGGGCAGCCGGGTTTGAGTGGCTTGCTAAAATTTGTCAAATACTCATCAATTCTTGTGAAGTCAGGCTGAACTCAACCGGGCGGCGGGTGGGCCCGATTCCCCGGGAAGTCCGCCGCCGCCCTTCGCCAGTGGTGCTCACTTCGCGTTTTGTGCGCGGTGGGACAATGCTCCGAAATTACGCACCCGGATCCGTCTGAAGCGTTTCAACCAACTGGCGGAACTCCGGCCAGAGGGGTTGCAGGTCGGCATCTTGCAGAGCGGCGCGCAGCCGAAGGACTTTTTCCACCGGACTCTCTCCGAGCGCCAACGCGCGCGCAAACCATTGGAGCGCGCCGGGCAAATCACCCAGTTGACAGGTGTAGCAGGCAAGATTGTAAGGGACGGTGGTTTCCTTCGGGAAACATTCCGCCGCCGGTTGCAGCAAATCCAGCGCTTCGCGGGTGCGCCCCAGTTCGTGCAGGGCAAATGAACGATGAATCCATGGCTCCGGATCGTCGGGGGTCGCCGCCAGTTGGGATTCGGCCGCCGTCACGGCTTCCGCCCAGCGCTGTTCGTGGGACAGTAAACGCCATTCAACGCCCAACACCTGGGGTTGTTGTCGGCTCCGGGCGGTAAGTTTCTCAAATTCGGCGCGCGCCTCCACGACGTCGCCGAGCATCAGCCAGCCAATCGTCGCGTTGACGTGGTGGTGATCCGGCCATTCGATTTCCGTCATGGGGTTAAGGGCCGGAGTTTTCCAGTGCCGCGAGCACTTCCGGATCCCGGACATCCACCCAGCGGCCTTGGATTTCCAACCCGGCGAGCGTGTGCTTGGTCGCGATCAACGCGCTGATGGCATCGGTGAGTTCATATTCGCCGCGCGGGGATTTGGCCAGCTTCGCGGTGAATTCGAAGAGCGATGGTTTGAAAATGTATATGCCGGCGTTGTACCAGGCGGGCGTGCCGGGCTTGAGCCAGCCGGTGCGCTGGAGTTCTTCGATCTGGGCGGGGGACGGCTTTTCCACCAGGCGCTTCAGGCAAAATTGCTCGTCAAAGAAGTTCAGCCCGCCTTTGGTCACATCCTCTCCGGGGGTGACGGTGATGACGCCGGAGTAATAGCCCTCCTGAAAGCGATGCACCATTTGCTGATACGTTTCCGGTCGCACGAGAATGTCGCCGTAAGTGAGGATGAATGAGGACGTGCCGATGAAATTCTTCGCCAGTTCCGGCGCCTTGCCCGTGCCGTCCTGTACCAACTGCCGGCCATAGGAAATACGCACGCCCCATTTCGAACCGTCGCCGAAATGGTCTTCAATCACCTCTGCCTTCCAGCCTGTGACCACGAATACTTCATGCACCCCGGCGGAGATAAGCCCGAGGAGGATGTGTTCGAGAATGGGTTTGCCCTGTACACGCAGCATGGGTTTTGGGAGCTCTTGGGTGAGTTCCTTCATGCGCGTGCCTTTCCCGGCGGCTAGAATGACTGCTTTCATCCCGTCCAGTGAACACGGCGGCGGGCGGGCGCGAAAGAAATTTTTCTCGCCGCCAGTAATTTCGCGCTGCCACAATGCCAACCACCGCGCAATGAAAACATCCATCGCCTGTACCTTGCTGATCCTGACCGGGGTCGGTTCCGCCTACGCGGCGGGGAAACAACTCGCCGGCCCGCACGCGCCCACGCGGACGCCTGCGCTTTCGCCAGCGGAAGCGCAGGCGAGGTTCGTCGCCGCCGAGGGCTTCGAAATCCGCCTCTTTGCCGCTGAGCCGGACGTGGTCAATCCCGTGGCGATGACTTGGGACGAACGAGGGCGGCTCTGGGTCTTGGAGCTTTACGAATACCCGCTCGGCGCGCCGCCGGGCCAGAAGGGCCGGGACTGCATCAAGATTCTGGAGGACACCGACAACGACGGGCGCGCGGACAAGGTCACCGTGTTCGCGGATGGCTTGAACTTGGCGACCGGTATTTTGCTCGGCAACGGCGGCGTCTATGTCGGCCAGGCCCCGGACTTGATGTTCCTCCAGGACACCAACCACGACGACCACGCCGATACGCACCAGGTCTTGCTCACCGGTTTCGGACGGGAGGACCGGCACGAATTGCTGAACGGTTTTACTTGGGGGCCGGATGGCTGGCTGTACATGACGCACGGCATCTTCACGCATTCAAAGGTGCAAATCCCCGAAGCGAGCGAGCCCGGAGTGGAGGTCACCGCCGCCGTCGCTCGCTATCATCCGCGGACGAAGAAGTTCGAGGTCTTCGCCGAAGGCACGAGCAATCCATGGGGCATGGACTTCGATGCGGCGGGCAATGCCTTTGTGAGCGCGTGCGTGATTGACCATCTATTTCATATCGCGCCCGGCGGCAGTTACCAGCGGCAGGCCGGCACGCCAGCGAATCCTTACGCCTACGAAATTTTGCCTTCCATCGTGGAGCACAAGCATCACATGGCGGCGTACTGCGGCATCTGCGTTTATCAGGGCGATCAGTTTCCGGCGAAATATCAAGGGCGCGTGCTCATGGGTAACATTCACCAGAACGCCATCAATCACGACCGCCTCATCCCGAATGGCGCGAGCTTCAAGGCCGTGGCGGAAAAGGATTTTCTCACCACGAGCGACGGCTGGTTTCGGCCGGTCAGCGAACAGGTCGGCCCCGATGGCGCATTGTGGATTGCCGATTGGTGCGACAAGTATCCATGCTACCAAAATGCGCTGGCCGATCCGGAGGGCGTGGACCGCAAGCATGGGCGCATCTGGCGCGTGGTTTATGTGGGCAAGGAAGCTGGGAAAGAAGTTCCATCGCGACCGGATGTGGAGATGGACTTGTCAAAACTGACCGGTACCGAGCTGGTGAAGACGTTTAATCACCCGAACGTCTGGCAACGACGCATGGCACTGCGACTATTGCGTGACCGAATGACGAGATACCAGCAACTCAACCAGCAGTATAGAGGCGAGCCGGACTTCATCCATACCTTGGACAACATGCTGGATGATAAGACTTCCATCCAGGCTCGCATCGCCGCGTTTTGGCTTAATGAAGAATTGGGAACGCTAATTCCTCGCTGGGTAGTCTGGTCGGCGAGCACGATTCATCCCGACGAGTGGCTGCGCCGGTGCATGGCCGCCTGGCGCGTGGCCCAAGATGGCACTTCCTCCACCGAGGAGATCGCGGAGCTGGAAATCCTCGCAACTGACTCCGACCCGCGCGTCCAATTCGCAGTGGCCACCGCCGTGCGGCGCATCGTTTCCAGCCGGCTCGTGACGGATTACGAAATCAATGACACCGCACCAGTCGGAGGAGTTCTGGTGAACTTGATCAAATCCGCGGCTTCCGCCAAAGACCCGCTGGTGAATTACATGATCTGGCTGGCGGGCGAACCGTTGGTCGCGAAAAACCCGGAATCTGGTTTGCAATGGCTCGTGGAAAACGGCGCGGGCACGCTGCCGCTCAGCGGAATTCTCGTCCGCAAATCCATGCGCCGTCTCTGCGATACGGGCGAGAGTGCCAACATGAATCGCGCGGTGGATTTTCTTTCCGCCATTGGCGACCTTGACGCCGCGTTCACCCTCGCCGCGCTTGATGGTTTGGTTGAAGGTCAGCAAGCCAAACCGCTGCGGCCCACAATCGATCCGACCGCTGTTCTCTCGAAGCTGAATGCCAACGGCGACCCGCAAGTGAAAGCCCGCGCCCGCCAACTCGGGACGCTTTGGGGCGACGCCACGGCCATTGAGCAGACCCTGGCCGTGATCACAGACTCTCACGCCAGTATCGTCGAACGCACGACGGCGATTCAATCCGTCCGACAATTGAAAAGTAGCGTTGCTCGCGAGGCGTTGTTGAATCTGGTCGCTCAAGACAATCCCGAGCCGCTCGTGGTGGTAGCGATTCGCGCGCTCAGCGAAATGGATGACGAGACCATCAGCGGAATGCTGGTTGCGCGGTGGAAGAACTTTACCCCAGCCGAGCGCGCCGCCGCCGCCGATGGGTTGCTATCGCGCGGGCGCTGGGTTCTCGCGTTGCTTGCCGCAATTGAATCAAAACATATTGCTGCCAGCGAGCTGTCGGCGGGTGCGATTCAGCGGCTCGGGCAGAACCAGGACGCCGCCATTCGTAAACGTGCGGCGCAGGTCATCGGCCGGATTCGGCCCGCGAACGCGGACAAGCAGAAGCTCATCGCCGAGAAAAAGGAAATGATCTTGCGTGGCGAACCGCCCGACATGGCGGCGGGACACACGCTCGCACAGAAGACCTGTTTCGTCTGCCACAAACTCAACGGCGAAGGCGCCGAGGTCGGCCCCGACCTGACCGGCTCGGGGCGGTCGAGCCTCGACGCGATACTGGCCAACGTGATTGACCCCAACCAGGTCATCGGCAAGGGCTACGAGAATGTATTGATCGAGACAAAGGATGACCGTTCGCTGAGCGGACGTGTCGTCGAGGACACGCCCACCCAGGTGCGGTTGCTTTCATCGGGTCCAAAGGAGGAAATTGTGGCCAAGCGCAACATCGCCACGATGCGCGTGAGCGAGTTTTCCGTGATGCCCGAGGGTTTAGAGCAGATGCCGGACGCGGACTTCCGAAATTTGATCGGCTACCTCTTGAACGCAACCCCGCCGGCCCCGCTCAAGGTACGCTAAAATCGCTTTGCACGGCCAACAGTGGACCAAAGGGTGAGGGGTCGGGTAAGTTCAGGATTCCAACCAGGTCAACCAGAGGTCAGGTTGAGGTCGGGCGCGGCTGCTGGGCGCCGGGCTAGCGGGGGGCGGCCGAGTTTGTTATCGGGTCCTCGAAGCGAACCACGGTTTCGCCCGGCTTCGCATAGCCGAGTTTTTCGCGGATGAGCCGTTCCACGGCCTTGGAGTCCTGCAGCGCGTTGATGGCGTCGCCGAGCTGTTTCTTGGTTTCTTTTTCCTTCTGCAGCATGGCATCGAGCCGGTCAATCTCCTTGCGCTTGCGGGCATTTTCCTGGATGAGCGGGAGATACCAGCGGCCGATGCCCAGGAGGACGGCGAACAACAAAAGAAACAACACCACCCGGGTGAGTTTGTTCCAAATGTTGTCGGCGACGTTCATGGGCGGGAGTAAACCACGCGCCGTGCACGAGCGGAAGTCCAGAAATTTACCGGGCGAACTTTTTCCACGCGGTCAATTTCTCGTCCGGGCCGAAGTTCAAGCGCAGGTAATAATCCGGCGTGACCGGGGCGACGTAGACCGGGGCGTAGGCAGGCCAACCTGGAGCGCCATAGCCGCCACCCATGAAGCTGTAAGTGGCGTTACGCCCGCGGCGCAGCAGCCAGTCGGCCACCCGGGCGCCATCGGTGAGGGTCGCCTGTTTGTCCGGCGGGCCAAGCTCGACCACGGCCTGATCGTAAGTGTAGTGGCCGACGCGTCCGGCCCAATCAATCCTGGGCGTCGTGCAACCCGCCAGAACGCACAGGGCCAGCCCTGCCCAGGCTGCACTCGGGCGGCGAAATAAATTCATGGGAACACTCTATTCGCCCCCGGCGGGAAGGCAAGCGGGCGGCAGGGTGCCGGTGCAATTATGTTGTTTGTCACCGGCGGGGCGGTTAATAATCCCGCCATGATCAAGGCTTTGTTGCTGCTCATTCGCCCGGTGCCCACTTGGGAGGGAATTGCCACCGCGGGACGCGGCATTCTGTTTGTCCTCTTTCTCTATCTCCTGCCGCTCATTCTCCTGACCTCCGTGGTGGAGGGCTACGGCTTGCAGCACTGGGGCAAGTGGCAAAAAGGCGAGGTGAGTTATCTCAAGAAATTCTCGGTGCCCGAAACGGTGGTGGTCGAGGCTGCCTACAGCGTGCTGTTGCTCGGGGTGGCTTTTGTTGGCGCGCAAGCCGCGACGGCGTTTGCCGGCACTTTCCATCGTCGCCACACTTATACGCATGCGTTTACGGCCATTGCCTATGGTCTCGGACCGCTGCTCGTTCTGCGCATGGCCGATTTGTCCCCCGCCATCACGCCCTGGGTGCCGTGGGGCATTGGCATCGTGCTCACGGTGGCGGTGTTGTATCACGGCCTGCCCTGCGTCTTACGCCCGGACCCACCGCATGCGATCGGTCTGTATTTTCTGACCAGTATGACCTTGATCGTCATCGCCGGGTTGGCGCGTTTGCTCTACGTTTTTTATGTGGAAGGCCGGTTTAAGGGGCTGACGAAGATCGTGGCCGACCTGATCGGCAGCATGTCGTCTTAACATCCCAGCCGTTGCGGGTCAACGCGGCCTCGGCGCTGACGGCATCCATGCCCGTCAATTCCCGGACGATGCGCACGGCGCGCGTGCGCAACTTGGCGTTGCCCGGCACCACGTCCACCATCAAGTTGCCCATCACCTTGCCGACGCGGACCATCGCCAGCGTCGTTATCAAATTCAGCACCAGCTTAGTTGCGGTGCCGGCTTTGAGCCGGGTCGAACCGGTCAGCACTTCCGGGCCGAGATCCGGGGCGATGACGAGATTCGGCCGCCAGGGTTTGGGGATCACGAGATGGGGATTAAAACAAAGCAGAATCGTGGTTGCTCGTCGCCGCTTCGCCGCTCGCAATGCGCCCCATACAAAGGGCGTCGTCCCGCTGGCCGCGATGCCCATCACGACGTCGCGCGCGCCAACGCCACGGGCGATGATTTCCTGGCCGCCGGCTAGGGCGTCGTCCTCCGCGCCTTCCACTGACCGGCGCAAGGCGGCATCGCCGCCGGCGATGATGCCCTGGACCAGCGTCGGCGCCACGCGAAAGGTGGGGGGGCATTCGCTGGCATCCAGGACGCCGAGCCGCCCGCTCGTGCCGGCCCCGACGTAAAACAGTCGGCCCCCGCGCCGAAACGCCCGGGTGACAAGGGTCACCGCTCGCCCCAGCAAGCGGCGTTTGGACCACAGCGCCTGCGCGACCCGGGCTTCCTCCGTCAACATCAACTCAATCGCGTCGCCCCCGCGCAACCGGTCGAGATTGGTCGAGCGCGGATTGCGTCGTTCCGTGGGCGAGAGTTGCCGCGAGGACACGGTCAAGGGCCGGGCGGCTTTGCCTTGGGGGCGGGATTTGTTTTTCGCCGGTATCCCGGTGGGAGATCTCATGCCGGGATTATTCGGTCGCACCGTCGCGAGTTCAAACCATTAAACCAACCCCGGGCAGAGCGGGGAGGCTCTAGCGGCCGCGCCAATTCATTCTCCGCCCAGCCCGTCAGGCCTGCACCTGCCAACCGATCTTGATGCCCGCTTCGCCCGGCGTGGCCAGAAACCGTTCCCGATCCGGGTCCTCCTGAAAAAACGGCTTCCGCCGATCCCCGCGATTCAGCACATGGTAAATCGCCCCGGGATGTTCCACGCGTAATTTTCGCGCCATCCCTCGAAGTGTGTGCGACGGGTGGTAAGTAGTCAATACCAAGCCTTTCTACATGCCGAGGTTTACTTTCACACATATAAAGCCAGCATGAATGGTTTTATTTGACATACAGTAAACCGGAGGGTTTATTATTATGCGTTTATGACCAATGGCGCAGGCTCAAATAGTAAAAGGATAAACCAACGTCTGGTCGCTGCTCCGGCCAACGCGGTGCTCACATCCGCTTGGCTGAAGGGGCGCGGCATATCCAGCAAGCTGGCTGGTTACTACGCCAGTTCAGGATGGTTGCATCGCATCGGCGATGGGGCCTTTACGGTCCAAACCGGGTCGCCGACCTGGTTGGGAGCGGTCTTCGGCCTTCAGCAAAAATCCCAATCCTTTCATCCGGGTGGGCGCACTGCGCTGGAACTTTCAGGTCTCGCTCATTTCCTGCCCCTGGGTGAATCTCATCCGCTTTTCCTCTTCAGCCGTGCCGGGGAGCGATTGCCGGCTTGGTTCAAGGGCTTGCCGTGGTCGAAGCGCGTTCGCCATGTGAGCACCAATTTCCTGCCGGACGATCTCGGCTTCAACGAACACCGTGAGCGCGACCTCGTCGTGAAGCTATCGTCTCCGGAACGGGCGACGCTTGAACTCCTCCAAGCGCTTGATCCCTCCGCTTCTGAGTATGAACACGCGAATCTCATCTTCGAGGGGCTTGGAACGCTGCGTGCCGATGTAGTGCAGTTGCTCCTGGAGCATTGCTCCTCAGTGAAAGTGAAACGCCTGTTTCTCCATCTTGCGGAAAAGCACCATCACGCTTGGTTCAAATCACTGGATGCGACCAAAGTGTCACTCGGCAGCGGCAAGCGGGTGTTGGTGGCGGGCGGTCGACTGGATCCCAAATACCTCATCACCGTCCCCATCACGCCTGAACTCCCAAGTGACGCGCCATGAAAGCCAGCCCGTTCTTCAAGCAGGCCGACCTAGTGGTTCAGATCCTTCCCTTCGTGAATGCCGAGACCTGCTTTGCGCTCAAGGGCGGGACCGCAATCAACTTCTTCGTTCGCAACTTTCCCCGCCTGTCGGTGGACATCGACCTGGTTTACGTGCCGGTCGAGGATCGT
>JADLHS010000583.1 GCA_020848635.1 Limisphaerales bacterium | reverse complement strand
GGACGTCGTGCGCGCTTTGATGAAGTTGGGAATCGCAATCGCGGCCAACAAACCAATGATGGCTACCACGATCATGATTTCAACCAGCGTGAAACCGGCTTTACGGGAGGTGTTGATCTTCATAACTGTTTTCCTATTTCTGTGCTTACGGCATGAACACAGCAGCAGGCGGGTTATACAATTACGGTTAGTGTTCACTTATTGCCTGCTGCAGCCGCAGGACGATGTTCAGCAGCGGCAATGCCAATGGTACTGAGATTCCCCTCCACAGGCGGTAGAGGGAAAATGCCCGGGGAAAACCCGGGCTGGGGAAAGCGTCAGAAATTCAGTCGGTCTAGGGCCCCAGTCGGTGCGGAGGAGTGCTGCCCGCATTGAGGCAGGTCACGCTCGGAGTTGAAGCCACCGTTCCGCCCAACACGTAATCCTTGTTACCCGCCGGACATTTCGGCATTTCATTGCCTTTGATATACGGCTTGATGTCGTTGGCCGTGACCGGATCGGTATCGGTCTTGTTATTCTCCAAGGCAAACAGATCAATCGCCGCGGCAACCTGCTTCATATTGTTGATGCAAGCGTTTGCCTGGGCCGTATTACGGGCTTTGACAAAATTGGGAATCGCAATCGCCGCGAGCAAACCGATGATCGCCACCACGATCATGATCTCCACCAAAGTGAAGCCCCCGTTGCCATATCGTTTGATCTTCATATCCAGTTTCAGCTTTTCTTGGCGGCCCGAATCCGACGTTGCTCGGCTGAAAATCATGCTTTCATTGCTACCTCATGACCCAATGCCAACCGCACAAACAACCCTAGCCACCACCCCTCCGAACACAATGGCGAATACGATTCCGCTATCGCCTTTTTGCCCCGACCCGTTTCCGTAGTACAACGGAAGAAAGATATGGCCCGTCACATCCGCCGAAGCCGAACGATGAGACAGTTGTCTGGGACATGTCGCGGTTTTGGACACAGCTAAATAGGCGATATCGGCTGAGCGAAGGAGCCCCATCTGGCAACCGGCTTCGGAACTCGCTTCACTGCCACCAACGTGGGCCGGAGGGGCGTAAGGAATATGCTTTTCGCCTCTTTGCAGTGGCGCAAAGTCGGCTGTCGTTTTGAGCGTTGGGTGAAATATCCCGACTAAGGCTTGGCGGGAAGGGAATTCGTGGCCGGCGGCGGGCGAAAGATGCGCATGTAGTGCCCATAGTTACGCAGTAGATTCTCCTGGAATTCATCCAAGGGTTGAATGGCTACGGGCGATTGGCCTTGCGTGAGCACGGGCAAGAAAACGGTTTTGGTTTCGACATTGGTAATGGCATAGGCCTTCTGAGCCGAAGCGTTCGCTCCGCCATTTTCGGCGGCGCGGTCGCCGATAACGATTCGATCGCCAAGAATCACGGCGTATTGCTGGTAGGAGTTTAAGTATGTGCGGAGACCGGTGGCCGGCGCGGGCGCGTACAATGAGCGCCCTTGGTAGAATTGATCCATCGGCAGCGGAAGGCCAAGGACATCCAGCACCGTTGGCAGCAGATCCAGATGCGAACCGACGGTCCGGTTGATTCGAAAACCCGGCTTCGCGGGGTCCATGATGATGAGCGGCACGTTGGCGAGTTCCGGAGTGACCGCCCAACCGTGCCCGACCGCGCCGTCCGGGCCCCCAAGCATTTCGCCGTGATCATCGGTAATGATCACCAGGGTCTGGTCAAGCAAGCCCGAATCCTTCAATTGTTCCAGGATGGACGCAATCACCCAATCCATGTAGAGCAATTCGTTCAGGTACAACGGCGTGTAATCCCCCACCACACCCGACTTGAACTTGCGAAATCGTTCCGGAAGGGCGTCGTAGGGATAATGCGGCGCCGCCGGAACGTAGGTTAGAAAAAAACGCTGGTGGCCGGCGGCATACTTGCGAATTTGCTCACGCATGGCCCCCAGGGTTTCTTCTTCCCGCACCCCCCACGAAACCGGCGGACTTTGGCGCAATCCCGGCATGGTGTCCGCGTCATACTTCGCATCCAACTGGTGCTGATTCAGGAAATCGCGGAAGCCGGTGTAATCGAAGAACGAGGAATAAAACATCGAACAGGTGTAACCCTGCGCATGCAGCACGTCGAACAGGCTCTTGACCGGCACTTTCCGCTGGGTGAATAGATCGAAATCCGCGACCGGATAGAGCGAGGTAAACGCGGCCCACCGCGCATGGATCGAACTGGCAAAGGTCGCAAAAAAATTTGGAAACAACTCCATTCGATCCTTGTATTGGGAGAGCAGTGGTTGCGTTTCCGTCCCGCCGCCAAACAAGGAAAGATGCTTGTTGTACGATGATTCCATGAACACCAGCAGCACGTTCAAATCCCGCCGCGGCAGTGGCGATGCCGCCGGCGGGGCGGCAACCACCAGATTACCCAACCCCAACGACTGCGACGCACGAATAAACTCGTCCTGGCTCCACGGCGGTTTGACCGAGTGCTTCCAGACGGGATGTGATTTAACGAGACGCACCACCGAGGTGCCCGTGGCTTTGTCCGGTTTTACCAGGACCGTTCCCACGGTCCCCAAGGCCAGGAAAGTAGCCCCCACATACCAGCCGCGGCAGTCCGAAAGGCTCCGGCGCACGCCTTGGCCATTCGCTCCCCACGCAGCCGACAAGCTGCGCACCAGGCCCGTGTAGAGCAGGACGACCACGCCAAAACCGGCGGCCGCTTCCGGTAGGTACGGCCGTGCCATACGCCACATCATTTTGGGGCTGTTCCCTAAAGCCAACAAATCCCACTCCAATCGGACGCCCATGATTTGCGTCAACCGCAAGTCCACAAACGCCAGGGCGATTAATCCCAGGATCAGAACATCCAGCCACCATAGCGACCGGCGGGGACATCGGCGGCAGTAGATCAGGGCAACGCCACCGACCGCTCCCGTTAGCCACAGTTCGCCCAGAAAGTAATGCGGGAACACCAACGCATAGCAAAGGACGTTGTTGTAGTTCACAGCCAGCGGATAATAATTGACGTTGGCAAAGAGCAGGAACGCGGTAAAACCAAACGGCAACAGGAAAGCCCACGCGCGGAAAAAACCCCGGCGCCAGGCAAATAGAGTCATTGCCCCGAACACCGCCAGACTCTCCCCCAGGATGAAAGGGAAATACGGATTGAAACTTTTCGCGTCGGGCAGCCCCCAATTAAACATTCCCCAGGCAAAGACCGTCCACCCGACCGGCATCAGCAGCCAGATCGAAGGGATGGCTGCGCTGGAACGCCGCAAGTTTTGCAGGGCCGGAAATCCCATGCCAACTGCGACCATCAATTCATTGTGGTACTGGATGAACTCGCGCAACGCCACCACCGCATACGCCCCCGCGAACGCGGCCGTTAGATGAAGCGCCCGGTGTTCCCGGCCTTGCCGGACAAGCAGATAATACCCAAAACCATAACCCACCAGCCAAAGGGCAAGGTATGGCGCCCGGAAAAAAAGGTTCAGACTCAAATACGGCCATAAGTCCCACCAGCCCAAAGTCCCTGTCATCACCGGGTACAAATAGTTCTTGTCCCCCTCGTGGAATGTCAGAAAAACAAACAGCAACCCCAACCCCACCACCACCGCGTTGGCCGCTCGCACTGCCCGATGCCCCTGCCGTTGACACTGCCGGCCCAGGCCGATGAGACTCAAAACTCCCACCCCGACAAAAAGGCCAAAGGCCGCCCAATTGGTCCAATGCACCGGGTAATCAGTAATCCGCCAGTGAATTTCCTGCAGGTGCCGCCGCAATCCGCACACAAGGATCAATTTGATCAGCCCCAGCGCCAAGAACAGCGTAAGCAAGCGGCTCCCCACCGACCCCGGCAGTTGAATACCGAAGCGCGCCGGCGCATCTTTCTGGGACGCATTTGTCCCAGAACCAGCTTCGGCCCGGCCTTGTTGTCCAGCATCCATCATCGTGGTGAAATCAATGTTGCAGGCTTGCCGCAATCGTTGTGCCCGGCCTACTCTTCCTTCCGTGTCAATGCATCGCAACGCCCGCATCTACATCGCCGGACATCGCGGACTGGTCGGCAGCGCCCTCTGGCGTGAGCTGCAACGCCTCAGTTTCACGAACCTCATCGGACGGTCCCATGCCGAACTGGACTTGCGCGACGCCGGGGCCGTGCAAAAAATGTATGCCCTGGAGAAACCCGAATACGTCGTGGTGGCCGCCGCCCGCGTGGGCGGCATTCTCGCCAACGACACCCGGCCCGCTGAGTTTCTTTACGATAATTTACAAATCCAGAACAATCTTATTCACGGCGCCGCCCAGGCGGGAGTCAAGAAGCTGCTCTTCCTCGGCAGTTCCTGCATTTATCCGCGGCTGGCACCGCAACCCCTGCAGGAGGATTCCCTGTTGACCGGTCCGCTCGAACCCACCAATCAGTGGTACGCCATCGCCAAGATCGCCGGCATCAAAATGTGCCAGGCCTATCGTCGGCAATATGGCTGCGACTTCATCTGCGCCATGCCCACCAACATGTATGGCGTCAATGACAACTTCGACCTCAACTCCTCCCACGTTCTGCCGGCGCTGATCCGCAAATTCCACGCGGCCAAGACCACGGGTGCGCCCAGCGTCGTGTGCTGGGGCACCGGCAACCCGCAGCGTGAATTTCTTTTCGCCGATGACCTCGCGCGGGCCTGCGTGTTTCTGCTGGAGCACTACAGTCAGGAACAGTTCATCAACATCGGCTACGGCAGTGACGTGAGGATTCGGGAACTTGCCGAGATCGTCCAGCGCGTCATCAACTTCCAGGGAGAGATCGTCTGGGACACCACCAAACCCGATGGCACGCCGCGAAAACTGATGGACAGCTCACGGCTGTTCAGCTTGGGCTGGCGACCGCAAGTTGATTTGGAAACCGGCATCCGCCTGGCCTATGCGGATTTCCTGAAACGCTTCGCCGGGAATGGCGTCAGTACCAGTTGACGAAGAGCCATCGGTGATCCCGGTCGCCAATCGGACGCATCCGCTCCAACCGCGGCCCCAACCACACAACGGTCGGTTCACAATCCGCGGTTGTTTCGATCCGGTGCGGGCCCACCGTCAACTCGACCGCCTTGCCGGTCAGCGGCACGCCGTCCAGGGTGCCGACGCAGTTGGTAATGGCCGACAAGATCATCAAACCAATCGAATTCGTCTCCACGGTTCCCCGAATGCAGGACGCTGACTTGGGCCCAATCTGGTATCGTCCGGGATGAATGATCTCAAGCGTGCCCCCTCCCGGCGGCAGTTGCTTGCCCAGTACCCAGAAATCATCCGCCAGCGGAACGTAATGCTCGCGAATATAGTCGTGGTCCGCCTTTCGTAACCAGTCGGTGCGGTAGTTCGG
>JADLHS010000582.1 GCA_020848635.1 Limisphaerales bacterium | reverse complement strand
TGGAGGAATTTCCCAAGTCATCCCATCCACGAATCCGCCATTGAGAATACAACGCGAGTAAACCCTGATGCTACTGAAGATGGTGCGCGATACAGGGTTCGAACCTGTGACCCCTACCGTGTCAAGGTAATGCTCTACCACTGAGCTAACCGCGCACTGACCGGCAAAAGGATGCCGGGGACGCCGCCGATTGGCAAGTGCGAAGACGGCAGCCGCTAATCAAATCGCAGGAAAATCCCCTTCAAATACTCGGCTTCCGGAAAGTTGGCGGGATGATCCGACGCATGCCGGGTGGTCTGCAATTCGGCGAACTTCCGTCCCGACCGGGTGGCGGCGGATCGTACCGTGCTGAAAAACTCCTCCGCGTTCACATGGGCCGAACACGAACACGCCACGAGAATGCCACCGGGTGACAAATGCTGGAGGCCGTCGCTGGCCAGCCTGCCGTAGGCGCGAATCGCGCCCGCCCGTTCCGCCTCGCGTTTGGCCAAGGAGGGGGGATCGAGGACGATGAGATCAAACCGATGGTCCGGATTTCCCGCCAGCCAGGCAAAGGCATCCGTTTGAATGCATTCATGGCGGCAGCGGGCAATGGCGGGTTCGCCCTGATTCAGCGCAAAGTTGCGCCGCGCCGATTCCAACGCGTGCGGACTGATGTCCAGGTCCGTCACCGAACTGGCGCCGCCGCGCGCCGCGGAAAGCGAGAACCCACCCGAAAAACTGAAGGCGTTCAAAACCGCCCGCCCGCGGGCCAGGGATTCAACCGCGCCCCGGTTCTCTCGCTGGTCGAGAAAAAAACCGGTCTTCTGGCCGCGCACCACCTCCGCCTCGAACCGCAATCCCGATTCGAGGAAGATAACCGGAACGCTGGCGGGCGATGTGGCGGGTTGCTGAAAGACCACGTCGCCGTCACTGTAACTCCGCGTGGCCGCCGAACTCGCGGCCCGCTGAAGGTTCCGGCTCAACCGGAGAACTATTTGCCCCGGGGTAAGCCGCTCCCGAATCAGTTGGACCAATTCCTCCAACCGGGGCAGCCAGGCCGCGCTGTAGAGTTTCAGCACGAGCGTGGTGTCATAGCGATCCAGCACCAACCCCGGCCAGCCATCGCTCTCGCCATTAATGAGCCGATAGCCCGTCGTGGGCGCGGCGAACAATCCGTCCCGGCGGCGCACGGCGGCGTCCAGTCGTGCCGCCCACCAAACCGGATCGAGCGTCACCGGTTTGCCGGCGTGCAAGACGCGCACGCGAATCGGCGAGTCGGGATCGAACAAGCCCACGGCCAGAAACTCATCCTTCCGGTCATAGATCACCGCCAGTTCGCCCGCCTGGCCCGCCCGATTCTGCGTCCGCACACTGTCAGCAAAAACCCAGGGATGCCCGCCGCGTACGATGGATTCCGCCGTCGCGGTAATGCGCAGCCGAAGCTGGCGGGGTCGGGAACTGGCCTGGGCTGGGTTCACGACTCGCATCGGGTGATTTTGCGCCCGGGGGGCGCAATACAGATCGCCGTTGTCATCCTTTTGGTCCGGTTGTTGTCGGCGGCGGCGCGTCCTTCGCCAAATCACCCCATTTGCGGCGCATCCAATAATCAATCCCAAGGCACATGCCGTTGCGGCGCGGCATGGTAAACACGAACGCCAGCAACAGTACGATGCTGAAAATGTAGAACCAGACCGAGTGCGGATTGTAGAGCCGGAAGAAGATCATGGCGATCAGCGGCAGGATGAACAGCGCCCGGTCCACTGCCACGACGTATGCCCACAGATCGCCCTGATCGGGCAGGTAGTGCAAATTGCAGACGGCGCAGTGGTCGTGCATGGCGAGCCAATGCCGGAACACGGGGCCCTGGCCGCATTGGGGACAGCGCCGACGCACGCCGCGCCAGAGCACTGTTCGTAAGGATGGAATGCTGCCTGTCATTTGCCGGTGGCTACGATCCTATTCGCTATGCCGCCCGCCTGTCAAACTGCCCCCCGGCGGACGCGTTTACGCAATCCGCTGCCGGAAGCGGATGACGCACAGGCTGAAAAGGCCTGCGCCCATCGCCGCCAGCACCGCAAAGCTGAACCAGTATTCCGCCACCGAAGCCCCGCGCAGCATGATGGCCCGCATCAAACCGATGAAGTAGGTCGCCGGAATAAGCGTGCTGATCCACTGAAAGAACTTCGGCATCGTCTCGATGGGAAAGATAAAGCCCGAGAAAAACACCGCCGGCAGCAGGAGCGCCATCGTCATTTGCAGCGCCTGCATGTGATTCTGGGCCCGCGACGAAATGAGCAGCCCCAGACTGAGCATGGTGAACACATAGAGAAATGTCGCGAGGAACAAGGCCCTGACGTCGCCCCGGATCGGAATGCCGAACACCCAGCGCGCCACCAGAAAAATGCAGGTTGCCATGGTCATCGAAATCAAGAGATACGGGGTGAGCTTGCCGAGCATGAAGCCCCAGCGAGACAGGGGCGCCACGAGCAGGTTCTCCAGCGTGCCGCGTTCGCGTTCGCGCACCAGGGACAGAGCGGTGGCAAACACCGTTGCGATTTGCAGCGCGATGCCCATCACGCCGGGCACAAAGAAATTCGCGCTCTTCATCGTCGGATTGTAGAGAATCTGGGGGCGGACCTCGATGGGCATTTCCGTCCGCCGCGCTTCCCGCATGACCGTTGTCAGGGATTCGCGCAGCGCCAGGCCCATGGAAGTTTGCAGCGCCTGCAACGCAATCGTGGAGCTCGAGCCGTCGATCAGCACTTGCACCTGCGCTCCCCGCCCGGCGTGGAGGTTGCGCGTGAAGTCCGGCGGGATTTGCAGCCCCACGTAGGCCTTGCCCGCGCGGATGGCAGACGAAAGTTCGTCCACGCTGTTGACTTCCGCCACGACCCGGAACGTCTGGGTATCCACGAACTTCTCCACCCACTGACGGCTCTCCGCCGTGCGGTCCTGGTTCAACACCACGGTTGCCATGTGTTTCACGTCATTGTCCAACGCGTAGCCGAAGGCGATGATTTGAATCAACGGCGGAAAGAACATGAAGAACAGCGTCGTTGGGTCGCGGAAGATGACCGTGAATTCCTTGAGCAGAATGGCCGTGAAACCGCGGAAGGGTGTTTTCATGCGCTAGCTCCGTTCTCGTTATTGGTCAGCGCCACAAACACATCCTCCAGCGACGGTGCGATCGGGCGGATGTCCGCGTGGGAAATCTTCACCCGCGCCAATTCCGCGCGGAGAAAATCTTCGGACAGGCTGGCATCCACCAACAGGTGCATGGATTGGCCGAACACCGTCGCGGTGCGGACGCCCGGCAATTGCCGCACCGCCTGCAATCCCACCGTCACCTGCTCGCAGGTGACGTCAAGGCGCTTGGTATTTGCCGGGTTCACAATGGGCAGTTGCTTGAGGTCATCCGGCTCGCCGCACACCACGAGTTTGGACATATAAATGTAACCCACGTGCGAGCACCGTTCGGCCTCGTCCATGTAGTGCGTGGTGACGAACAGCGTCATTCCCTGGCTCGAAAACTCGAATAGCAAATCCCACAGTTCGCGCCGCGCTACCGGGTCAATGCCCGCGGTCGGCTCGTCGAGGAACAGCACGCTCGGCTTGTGCATGAGCGAACACGCCATCGCCAGCCGCTGCCGCCAGCCGCCGGAAAGCAGCGCCGCCCGGCGATTGAGATAGGGCGCCAGATGCGTGAGCGCCACAAGTTCGGCGTAACGCCGCCGGAGCCCCGCCCCGCGCAGACCATAGAGCCGCCCGTAGAAATTCAGGTTTTCATGCGCGGTCAACTCGTCGTAAAGCGAAAACTTCTGAGACATGTAACCGATGAGCGGCTTGATGTCCTCGGTCTGCCGCGCCACGTCGAAACCGGCAATGTGTGCGCGTCCGGCACTCGGTTCGAGCAACCCGCACAACATGCGGATGACCGTGGACTTACCTGACCCGTTCGGCCCGAGAAAGCCAAAGATCGAGCCTTTGGCGACGGCGAACGAAACCTGATCCACCGCCGTGAAATGCCCGAAGCGTTTGGTCAGCGCTTCACAGGCGATCATGGTTGCGGCGGGCATTTCAATCCTTCATCCTCACGCGGGCCTGGCTGGTGATCAGCGCCACGGCCGGATGCGCGATGCGACGCTCGGCGGTGATGGCATGGAACTGCACGCGGCAATGATCGGTTTGTCCGATGGCCTGAAAACCGTATTGGCCCACAGCGTCCTTCACGGCCACGCTCGGCAAGGCGATAAAACCGCGGCCTTCCGCCGCCATGACCTTCATGAGCGCGAGGTCTTCAAACTCGGCCACAACCCGCGGCTGGAGCTGTTGCTCGCGAAACCACGTTTCCAAGGCGCGGCGCAAACTCGTGTTCTCCGTCGGCAGCAAGGCCGGCGCGTCGTTCAGGGACTGCGGGAAATGGCGCCTCAGTTTCGCAGCCAGTTTCTTCTCGGCACAAAACGTCGTACCACTTTCGCCCAGCGAATGGTTGTAGGTCTTGAAGTTGGTGTTGCTCGCCGCCGGTTCGTCGGCGAGGACGATGTCGAGCCGGTGCGCGGCGAGTTGCGCGAGCAGATCCTCCATCTTGCCTTCGCGACAAATGACGTGAACGGTCTGCGGCAGGGCGAAAACAGGCTTTAGAATCTCGTTTGTCACCAGCTTCGGAAACGAATCGGCCACGCCAACATAAAGGCGGATGGTTCGCGCGCCGGGCCGCTGTTTCACGGCGTTCATCAGTTCACGACCCAGGGCGAAGATATCCTCGGCGTAGCCGAACACCATGTGGCCGGTGTCGGTCAGCACGTTGTTGCGGCCTTCGCGCCGGAAGAGCTTTTCGCCCAGCGCGGCTTCCAGTTCCCGGATTTGCTCGGAAATGGACGGTTGCGAGACGTGGAGTTTGGCGGCGGCGGCGGCGAGGCTGCCTTCCTTGGCGGCGGTCCAGAAGTAGCGCAGGTGGTGGTAATTCAGCCATTCCATCGTCCGCCCATGTTGCTTCGCATTCCTCCGACCGTCCAACGGGAAATGCAACCGGCCTTGGGCTGACGCAGCGCTTGGCCGAAGGCGTTCATCGTTGCGCGAGAGAACGGGAAGTCTTCACAGATACTTGGCGAGGATCGGTTTCAGTTCGGCGGTGGTCTTCCGGGGCCAAAGCTGGCGGTCGGTCATGATGGCGTTCCGCAACGCCGAGTGGCAGGGCCAGCTGGGTACGGCGGGTATTTGCGCGATGGTGCGCGCCACAACGGCTTTGGCGGTGGCGGCGTTGCGCATCAGGTTGGCGATGACCATTTCCACGGTCACGTGCGCTTCGTCCACTTTCCAGCAATCGTAGTCGGTGATCATTGCCATCGTCGCGTAGGCGATCTCGGCTTCGCGGGCGCATTTGGCCTCGCCGAGGTTCGTCATGCCGATGACATCGTAACCGAGCTTGTGATGCGTGAGGGATTCGGCACGCGTGCTGAAGGCTGGACCTTCCATGTTCACGTAGGTGCCGCCGTCATGGACGCGGGCTGTGACCGCCTGGGCGGATTGCCGGAGCAACTGCCGCAACTCCGTGCAGATCGGATCGGCAAACGCGATGTGGCCCACGATGCCGCGACCGAAGAACGTGTGCTCGCAACTGCGCTTGGTCCGGTCCAGAAACTGGTCCACAAGCACGATGTCGCACGGTTGGTATTTTTTCTGGAGCGAACCCACGGCGCTCACGCTGATGATCCACGCGACGCCGAGCTTTTTCATCGCCCAAAGGTTGGCGCGGTGGTTCAACTCGCTCGGTAGCAGGCGATGACCCCGGCCGTGGCGGGGGAGAAAAACCACTTCGCGTCCAGCCAGCCGGCCGGTGAGCAATTCGTCCGACGGTGGACCGAACGGGGTTTTGACCTTCACCCATTTCTGGCGGGTGAAGCCCTCAAGGTGGTAAAGCCCGCTGCCGCCAATGATACCGATGCGATGTTCTGCCATGGACGGGAGTGTGGCAGCCCGTCGCCGGCGGCTCAAGTCGCGTTCGTCTGCGCGGCGCGCCTACGGTCGCGCCATTCCCAATACCATGCGATCCAGACGCTGATTTCGTAGAGCAGGTAAAGCGGACCCGCCATCATGACTTGGGTGACCACTTCGGGTGTGGTCAAAAGTCCGCCGAGCACAAGGACGATGACAATCATGTAGCGCCACATCTTTCGCAGCGAGGTGTAACTCAGGACGCCCAGCTTGACCAGGGTGAGCAGCACCACAGGCAGTTCAAAGCCGAGCCCCATGCCGAGCAGGAATTTACAGACGAAGCTGATGTAATCCTCGGCTTTCCACTGCATCGCCCCAAAGCCAAGCCAATTGGAATACATTTGTGATGCCGAGAGAGCCACGGGCATGAGAATGAAATAACAGAAGGCCACGCCAGAAAAGAAAAGGCCGCCACCAAAAAAAATCGCCCGGGATATGTGCTTCTGCTCGCGCATCTTGAGCGCGGGAAAAATGAACGAGATGACGAAATAAAAGATGAACGGCGCCGCCAGCACGGCGCCACCGTACAGCGCCACTTGGAACGCCACTAGGAAGCCGCCAGCCGGACTGAGGTTGATCAGGTCAATGGTCAGTTTTTCGCTGTCAACCGTGGCTGCCGGATCGGGGTTGACCCGCCAGCCCAGCACGCGATTCGTTCCCAGCAACAGGGGTTCGATCTGAACCGCCACAAACCGGTTGGAACCCAGGTCCAGGGCGCGCTGTTGTTCGGGTTCGAGTTTGACGACGCCCAGCCGGTTGGTGCCATAGCTGACCGTGACGATCTGGTTGGTGCCGGGGAAACTAATCTTGGCGCGTTCCAGCGGCCATTTGAGAACCTGAACGACGTAATTCCCCGCGATGAGGCAGAGCAACATCGCGATCCCCAGCGCGACCACGCTCTTAACCAGCACCCAGCGGAGGTCTTCAAGGTGTTCGAGGAATGATTTTACCGGGCCGCCCTCGGATTCAGAATCCGGACGATCCGGCTCGTGCTCATCGGCCATGGCCAGAAGCGATAAAGAGCCTCAAGCCTTGGGCGGGGTAGGAGATTCGGAAATCGTGGACGCCGGTTGGGGCTGCCCGCCATCGGGCGGCAGCTTGCGTTGCGGCATGGGAGTCTCCTCGGTGGCGTTGTGAATTTCGTCAGTCACTTCCCGCGTCGCCTTCTTGAATTCCTTGATCCCGGTGCCCAAACCTTTCGCCAGCTCGGGCAGCTTCTTGGCGCCGAACAGGATCAGGACGACCGCCAAAATCAGAATGATTTCCCAGCCACCGAGCATTGCTGCAAACATGATATTCATAAAACTTGACTGCGTTTGAAAGTTAAGCCCGGGAGGATGCGGAGTAAAGCCCCAAAACTCCGGGGCCGCTTCACGGCGATCTGACCGCGAACCCGGGCAGCATTGCCGTGCCAAGGCTACTCACTTAATTGCAAACGACCAGGTGGATTTCCGGGTTCGTTTGGAATTCTGACCGGTGGGCCTTCCTCGGCGCGTTCAATTGTCTTGTCTCCCTGGCCGTACCCACTACCGTGGCTTCAGTTGCACACAACATGAGCCCACAAGCTATCGCCCGGTTGGTCGGCGTCGCCATTTTGATTTTTATCGTAATCATCATGGCCGCCTCGGGCACGTACGTGATCCATCCCGGGCATCGCGGAGTGGAAGTGACCATGGGCAAGGTTTCGGAGGCGTTCAAGCCGGAGGGCTTCGGCCTGAAAGTGCCATTCATCACGGCGGTTTATCCCACGTCCATTCGCCAGCAGACCGCCGAGGACAAGGCCGAGTGTTATTCCGCCGACCTCCAGCAGATCATCATGCAACTGCAGGTGCTCTTCCGCATCCCCGAGGGTTCGGTGGTCAAATTGTTTCAAGGCTACGACGGCGACCTGTTTGCGAGCCTGATCTCCCCGCGCGTGCAGGAAGCGCTCAAGGAAGTCACGGCGTTACAAAGCGCCGAGCAAATCGTCAAGAACCGGGATCAGATCAAAACCCGCGCACTGGAACTGACGCGCCAAAAAGTCGGGCCGGTGTTGGTGGTCGAAGATATCGTTATCGAAAACATCGCGTTGTCGAAGGAGTTGGAGCGCGCCATCGAGCAAAAGATGGTCCAGGAGCAGGAGGCCGCGAAGGCCAAATTCATCCAGCAACGCGCGCAGATTGAAGCCGACACCGCGGTCATCAAAGCCAAGGGCGAAGCGGAGTCCTTCGCCATTCGCGGGCAGGCGCTGAAGGAAAACCCGACCTTTGTGGATTTGCAGATCGCGGATAGGTGGGACGGGATTACGCCGCTCATCATCGGCGGCGGGGCGGGGGTGATGATGGCCGCTCCGGATCTCGAACGCCTTCGCCAATCCCAGCCGACCAACATGCCCGCCGGCGCCGCGCGTCCCAACCGAAACCCCCAGCTCAAGCGATGAATCCGCCCACCCTCGCCAAACTCATCGCCGCCGCCGTGGTGGTGTTTCTCCTCGTGGTGTTCAGTTCGGCCACGACCTATGTCGTTGAACCCGGCACCCGCGGCATCAAAGTCACGCTTGGCAAGGCGGCAGACGGTTTTCTGCCAGAGGGTTTCGGCTTTAAGACACCATTTATCACGCGCATTGTGCCGGTGAGCGTCAAACAACGCACTTCGATTTTACGGGCGGATTGCTTTTCCTCAGATCTGCAACAAGTCATCCTGGACGTGCGCGTGCTCTACCGAGTGCCCGAGGCCTCCGTGGTCCAGATTTACCGGCAATTCGCGGGCGACCCGTTTGACAGCCTCATCGCACCGCGGGTGCAGGAATCGCTCAAAGAAGTCACAGCCTCGCGGACGGCGGTGCAAATTGTCACTGACCGCGAGGAAATCAAGCAGAAGGCTATTCTCACCGCGCGGCAGAAAATCAGCGCCATTCTGTCCGTGGAGGACATCGTCGTTCGCAACATTGACCTCTCGCACGAACTGGAAGCGGCGATCGAGGCCAAAATGGTTGCCGAACAGGAGGCCGCCCGGGCGCGGTTCGTACAGGTGCAAACCAAGGTCGAGGCCGAGACGGTGGTAATTCGGGCCCGGGGTGAGGCGGAGGCGATTCGGGTTCGCGGCGAAGCCCTCACGCTCAACCCGGCGTTTCTCCGGCTGCAAATCGTGGAGAAATGGAATGGCCGCTCGCCGTTGGTCATTCCCGCCGACCCCAGCTCCCCGGCCAGTCTGCTGCTGCCGCTCGGCGCCGCGCCGCCCCTCACCCCATGAACCCGCGCGGGCGAGCGTTCCTGCAGGTCGTCATCCTCGTCGGCGTGATCGGCGGGTTGATTTTAGCTTTCCCGAGGGCCTATGCATTTGCCGAAATGGCCGCGCGCGAATTGCGCTATTTTTGGTGGCTGATCCTGCTCCTGGGGCTGGCCGGTTGGCTAATCTGGGGTTTCAAGAAGCGG
>JADLHS010000581.1 GCA_020848635.1 Limisphaerales bacterium | reverse complement strand
CGACGCAGTGGTCGCCCACGATAACATGTTCCCGAAGGTAGGCGTTGTGGCGGATTTGGCAGTTGCGGCCGATGATGGCCGGACCTTTGATCATGGCACCGTCCTCGACGACCGTGCCTTCGCCAATGAACACCTGCGCGCCGATGAACGCGACGCCCTCGCATTCATTATGCAACGATGGACGGGCGTGGGCCTCGACGTAGGCCTTGATCAGCTTCAGCGCGTCCCAGGCATTGCGGCAGCCCTCGAAGACGGCGGCGTGCTCGGTTTTCGAAAGATCAAACAGGTCAGCAGGCTTGAACATGCCACGACACTAGTCGGAAGGCCCGATTTGTGAAAAGCTCCAAATCCACCAAAGACCAATCGTTGCCCCTTAGAGAGCGAAATTTCCCAAACCCAAAGACCGAGCAGGCATCCGGTCGCCCCGCATCACTTCTTTGCCTCGGGCGATGCCGTCGGTGGCCGCAGCGCATAACTGAGTGTCCACTGGAAATTGGGGTCGTACCGCGAGGGAGCCACGGCTTTCGCCGCCGGCAATGCCCCCAAGGCCACCCCGCAGGTACGCGCAACGTAATCCACAAAAGTATTGGGGATGGCGTCATTCGCCCCGGAATGCCACGCGATCAACACGGGCGCGTCAGGAAGCACGGGTAACTCCAAAATCCCAGGAACAGCCACCGTGCTGTCAGGGAAGTTCCGCTTGAGATTACCGCCCAGGCGAATTCCCTCCGCTACGATCACACCGCGATTGAATCCTGCCGAGCGGACTTGCCCGGCAAGCGCATCGTAGGGAATGTTCAGGTTCGTTTGCCGCCCGGTCCAGCGGGCCGCGACCACGCCGCCATACATGACTGCGGGCACAACCACCAGCACAACCCCGGCGAGCACCAAGATCCTCCGGGCGGCGAGCGGGGTCAGTTTTGGCTGAGCCCAGGCCACCAGCACAATCGGCCAGGCAATCAGCAACGGCTGCAACCAGCGGCCTTTGATTGTCGAGACGTGAAACAGCCAGATCCCCGCCATGCACAAACCCAATCCGATCAGCATGGTTCGGATGACCAACCCGACCAGCGCGCTATTGGCTTGGTTGGGTGAGACGACCGGGGCACGCAGGCATGCCAGCCCATAGGTCAAACCGAGCAACGCACCGAATGCCGCCACGCCCGTCAACAGTTTCACCGTGCCCATGAGCGAACCGCTGAAGCCGGCCGCTTTTTGAATTTGAAATTTGTAGCTTTGCGAAAACGTCAGATCGGGATGCGTCCAGACCCAGTACAGGTGCGGTGCCAGCACGAGCAGAATAACCCCTGCGGTCAGTAGCAGCTTCCGGTTGAGAACGGCGGAACGGAACGGGGCCAAGGTGAGCAAGGCTCCCAGGAGCGCCACACAGTAGAAAACGTAGTTGTATTTGGCGAGGACGCCCGCGCCGAACAGCAAGCCGAGCAGCAGATAGTAAGCGGCTTGGCGGGTTTGCAATAAGCGCACACAAACGTAAAGCGTCGCCGCCGCAATCATCGTGGCCAGCACCAGATGCGTTTGATCCCGCTGGGATTCCCACGCCAACATCGGGACGAGCAACAGGGAAAAAGTGGCCAGCATCGCGTGCGGCCCGTTGCGGAGAATCTCCCGCGCCCCCAAGAAAGTGAAGAGATAAGTGCCAAAGAGCAGCCCATTCTTGAGCAGGGCCAGGGCGAATACGTTCACGCCGAACACCTCAAACAGGATCTTTTGCAGCCAGGTGTACAGCGGCGGTTGCGACCCGTAACCCCACCACCAGTTTTGCGCGAGCAACACCTCCTCCGCCTCGTCTATCTGCATGCTATCGGAAACCACTGACCGCAGCACCAGATGCAAAACAAAATAGCCGCCCAGCACGGCGAAGCCCGCTCGAACAGAGAATCCCCCCGATCTGAAGCTGGTCATGTGTTGTCCTCCTTCATGACGATTTCAGCGGCGGACCGGACGGATTCATTTCAAGCCACACGGGCATGCGGAACATTGAGGCGATGCAATACGACGGACTCGAAACAAACTCAAGTCCGTTCGCATATGCGCTGCCCATGCGCGCGAAGCGTATTGAACACGCGTGGATTATCGCGCATGCTCAACCCCGCCGATGGCGACCGAATCGAATCCAGCAGGAGGTGTTGCGCCAACACGCCGCCCGCGCACGACAACAGCCAGCAGCCGCATCAAGCTGGATCCCGTTCCAATTCCCCGCAACGCTCTGACCGCTTTGCTTCTGGTCGCGGTGTTGACGGCATCAGCTTCCGCCGAAGATTGGCCCCGCTTCCTCGGACCGCGCGGCGACAACACTTCCGCCGAAATCAATTTGCTCGACCACTGGAACCCCAACGGCCCGCCGATTATCTGGGAGAAGTCCGTCGGCGCCGGCTACAGCGCGCCTTCCGTAAGCAAAGACTTGCTGGTGCTGCATCATCGCCTGGGAAACGAGGAGATCGTCGAGGCGATGGATGCCCGCTCTGGCAAGTCGAAATGGGAGTACAAATACCCCAGTCGCTTCGTGGATCCATTCGGCTACAACAACGGCCCGCGCGCAACGCCCCTGCTCACCTCGAATCGCTGTTTCACGTTGGGTGCGGAGGGGAAACTGCTGTGCCTGGACCTCGCGGACGGGAGCCTCGTCTGGCAGCGGGACACGGCGGAGGAGTGGAACGTGCCGAAAGCCTTCTTCGGCGTCGGCAGCACGCCGCTGCTGGAGGGCGACCGCGTGATCGTCATGGTCGGCGGCCAGCCGGACACGGGCGTCGTGGCGCTCGATCCGACCACCGGCAAGACAATTTGGAAAAATGTTGGCCGCAAAACCTGGAATGGGGTCATCCCGGTCGGCGGGCGCACGACGAAGCCGTACGAATGGACTGGAAGCGAAATGCTCGCGAGCTACGCCTCGCCCGTGGCCGCAACGATCCATGGACAACGCCATTTGTTTTGCCTCATGCGCCAAGGGCTCGTCGCCCTCAATCCGACGAATGGCGCCGTGCGCTTTCGTCGCTGGTTTCAAGCCCCCGTCAATGAATCAGTCAACGCCATGACGCCCGTGGTGCACGATGATCTTGTGTTCTTTTCCGCCGCGTATTACCGCGTCGGAGCCGTGGCGTTGCGCGTGCAGCCGGATGGTCAATCTTTTGCGGAAACCTGGCGCAGTCCGTCAAATTCTTTCGAGCGCGACCCGGCGACCGGGAATTATCCCTCCCCCGTGCTGGAGATTCATTTCAGCACGCCCGTCCTGCTCGACGGCTTTCTTTATGCCTTCAGCGGACGCAACGAGCCGGACGCCACGTTCCGCTGCGTCGAACTCCAGACCGGGGCGCTGCGGTGGAGTCGCGACGAAGGCTGGCCCGCGCACAGCACCCGGCAGCCGAACGTTTTCGGGCGCGGCTCGGCCATTCTGGCGGAGGGCAAATTGATCGTGTTGGGGGAAGGTGGACGACTGGGATTGTTTCGCCCGAATCCGGAGAAACCCGAGGAACTTTGCGCGTGGCAGGTGCCGTCATTGCGCTATCCGTGCTGGGCCGGGCCGGTGTTGTCCGACCGGAGACTTTTTCTTCGTAGCGAAGACAAGCTCGTATGTTTGGATTGGGCGAAACCGGCGAAAGAGCGATAGGCACCGCTGGAGGCGGGAGACCAGTTCAGTTTCATGATGTTTAACCAGCTCCCCCCCAGACTCTGCCACCAAGCTTGGCTTTAACGATTCAGTGGAACATGGCAGTTTCCCTCCCGACTGAGCAGACCGACCGGCCACTTCCATCCCGCACACATCGCCGCCAGAGTTGCGCTCCCAACGCGGCCACCCATTTCCTTCACCCAACAAGTCATTCGCGGCGCGCGGTCTACGGGGAGCGGCGCGAAATTACACGATGAATTTATGAGGCAGCCAACACGGCCTTGTCTGGCACTTCTGCTCGTCGGCTCGGTGATACTGAACGGCTGCGGGCGGGACAATGGTCTGCCTGCCGAATTGACCGAACACCTTGTCCAGCGCGGCATCCAACTCGCATCTGCCCGCATCCATGTGATCATCACAAAGGCCGGCTTGATGTATCTCGTGGCGGAATACGCCTACGGCTAAAATCCAGCGCCCCTGACGAAAGGCTCAGAGAGCGCTAACGCGCAGGTTCGATGCGCCAACAACTCGACACCCAACACAGTAATGCCACTATGAAGCACCGGGTCTGCTTCACCATCCCGCTCAGGACTCCAAGGCTAATCGCGGGTATCCACGAGCGATGTCCAGGGTGGAACGCACTGTTTCCCTTCGTTTTCCCCGCTTGCCAACGCCCCGGCCCCCTCTCTACTCTTGCGCTTAGCTGCTATGAACAACTCACATCGCTTCAAACTCTTCGTCATGATGGTGCTGGAATTCTTCATCTGGGGTGCCTGGTTGCCGCTGATCTTCGGCTACCTGCCCAGTCTCGGATTCTCGCCTGGCCAGCAATCATGGATTCTCAATGCGTTCCCCATCGCCGCCATCGTGGGCATGTTCTTCAGCAATCAATTCGCCGACCGGACCTTCGCGGCGGAGAAATTTCTTGCGTTCAGCCATCTCGTCGGCGGATTGGCGATGCTCGGGCTGGCGTTCACAAAGTCCTTCTGGCCGTTCTTCGGCTTGATGCTCGTGCATTGCCTGCTGTATGTGCCGACAATTTCCATTACAAATTCAATTGCGTTCGCAGCCATGAAAGACGCGCAAAAGGAATTCGGCATCGTGCGCATGGGCGGAACGATCGGCTGGATTCTGGCCGCATGGCCATTCACGTTCATCCTCGTGGATTGGCAAAAGGTTCACGATGCGAACCCGCAGGGACTCGTCAACTGGCTCGGTGCGGTGCTCAGTTCTGGCCTAACGGGCGATGCCCTGAAGTCCGCCACGGCGTGGACGTTTGTGGTGGCGGGCGTGGCCTCGTTGGTGCTAGCCGGTTTCAGCTTCCTGCTGCCGCACACGCCGCCCAAGAAAGCCAATGCGGGCGAGGGCGATAAGCTCGCCTGGCTGGAAGCCGTCAGACTCCTCAAGCATCCGTTTGTACTCGTGCTATGGCTTGTGACGCTGGTGGATTCGTTTGTTCATAATTGCTATTTCAACTGGACCGGCTCGTTCCTGGGGGCGGCGAAAGAAGCCGGCGGCGTGGGGATTCCGGGCAACTGGATCATGCCGGTAATGAGCGTCGGCCAGATCGCCGAAATCCTGACGATGTTCGTGCTCGGCGTGACGCTCAAGAAACTTGGCTGGCGTACGACGATGATCTTCGGGATTCTGGGCCACGCCGCGCGCTTCGCGGTGTATGCCTTTTTCCCGCAGCACAAGGAACTCATCATCGTGGTGCAAATTCTCCACGGCATCTGTTACGCCTTTTTCTTCGCCACGGTTTATATCTTCGTGGACGCGTATTTTCCGAAGGACGCCCGGGCGAGCGCGCAAGGTTTGTTCAACGTAATGATTCTCGGCATTGGCGCGTTGCTGGCGAATTCCATCTGCCCGTGGCTGCTGCAGGCAAAATTTACAGACTCGGTCACGAAGCTCATTGATTTTCATGGCCTGTTCCTGGTGCCGATGTTCTCCGCCATTGGTGCCGCCGTGGCGCTCGCGCTGTTCTTTCACCCACCAAAGACAGAACCGACCACGGGCGGCAGTGCCCCGGCGCATTAAACCGCGGGCGAACTGGGACCGCATTGCAAATTTAACCTCATGAGCTAACTGACATCCGCTATGAACACCAAACTGAACCGCCGTTCCTTTCTGAAACACTCGGCCCTGGCAACCGGTGTCGTGTGCGCCGCCCCGTTTAACATCCTTCACGCCGCTAATGCAGGCGACAAAGTCAGGTGCGTTCAGATCGGCTGCGGCGGTCGCGGGATGAGCCATCTCAACGCCACCCTCGACGAAAACCTGGTGGCAATCGTGGACGTGGACGACAAGCGCCTGGACGTCGTAAAACGTCTGCTGACGGACAAACAGCACGACGCGGAAAAGGTGCAGACCTTCACTGACTACCGGAAGATGTTTGACCAGATCGGCAAGCAAATTGACGCGGTGTTCATCGCAACGCCCAACCACCAGCACGCATTGGCGGCCACGATCGCCATGCAATTGGGCAAGAATGTCTATTGCGAAAAACCCGTGTGTCATGACATCGCCGAAGCCCGCCAATTGCGCGCCCTAGCGGCGCGAACGAAGGTGGCCACCCAAATGGGTAACCAGGGTCATTGCGAGGACGGTTACCGCAAGTTGTGTGAATACCTCTGGGCCGGGGCGATTGGGAAAGTCACGGAAACCCACAGCTGGACCAACCGCGCCAATGGCGGCGAAGGACCGCGCCCGATGGTGGAACCCGTCCCCGCCGGATTGCACTGGCAGGAATGGATCGGGCCGGCACCGTATCGGGAATTTCACAGCGATATTCACCCACATGAATGGCATGGCTGGTATGATTTCGGCAATGGCTCGATCGGGAACATGGGCTGCCATGTGCTGGATGGTGTCTATTGGGCGCTCAAGGTGGATCACCCCACGAGCATCGAGGTCGAACAAATGCGCGGCGGCAGCACGGAGCGTTACCCCACCGGCAGCCGCGTTCGTTGGGACGTACCGGCCCGCGGCGACCTGCCGGCCTTGAAGGTTTATTGGTACGAAGGGCTGAAGTCCGACGCCAAAGGGCAACCCGACGGAAGATTACGGGCGGTCAAGGGCGAGGACCGCAACCTCCCGCCCCGGCTCCTTGATTTGGTCAAACAATTCCCCGATGAAGAACTGGACAGCGGCGACAGCGGCACAATTTACATTGGCGAGAAGGGGGTCATTTTCACCGGCACCTATGGGGACAAAATGCACATCCTGCCGTGGGAAAAAATGAAGGAAACCGCCGTGCCACCCCAAACGCTGCCGCGTCCCAAGGGCATCTTTGCCGATTTCCTCGACGCGGTCCGGGCGGGCAAGACCGAGACCTCCGTAAGTTTCGACTATGGCACACGACTGACGGAATTCGCCATCTTAGGCAATCTGGCCATGCGGGCCGGCGTCCAGAACAAAGTGATGTGGGACGGTCCCAACATGAAAGTGACCAATCTTCCCGAACTGAACCAATGGGTGAAGCCGGAGGCCCGCAAGGGCTGGCAGACTTGAGGGCGACGGATGATCGTGGTCCGGCAAGCGCGTCAGTCAGGACGCCAGCCGGACAATCGTCTCGTTCGATTGAAGTTCTTTGAGCCACGCTTCCACTGTTTTCGCGTGTCCGGGCAATACTACCTCCGGTGCGATTTCAGCAAGCGGCTGCAGCACAAACCGGCGCAAGTGCGCCCGCGGATGAGGCAATGTCAGTTCAGGCGTATTGCGCATCTCCCCGCCAAACGCAATCAGATCAAGGTCGAGGCTGCGCGGTTCATTGAGAATTTTCTTTGGCTGGCGCCCGAACTCTTTTTCCATCGCCTGCAACTTGACGAGCAGAGACTTCGGCGTTTCCCGTGCTCCCGCCACCAGCCCCACTACCGCGTTTACAAACGGCGGCGAACCGGGTGGGCAATCCACCGGCGAAGTCTGCCAGAGTGAGGATTTGACCAGCGGTTGACTGGAAAACGCCTGAAGTTGTTGCATCGCTGCGCGGAGAACCTCCCGCGAGGCACCCAGGTTGGAGCCGAGGGCGACAAATGCCAAACGGGAACATCTGGGATGACGGCTCATACCACAAAAATCAGGTCACGCTAACATTTCCAACCAACAGCTTCATCGTTCTTTGGAGGTCCATGCTTACAATTCAGTTATTGGAAGAAAAGGAAAACAAAACCTCCAATCTCCACTTACCTCTGGGAATTCAGGAGTTCCCGCGCAACGGCCAAACCACCAACTGTCTCTCGTCTCCTACGATTATGCGTCGAACTGGTTTACATTGTGGCGGCTTGAAACACCGTGCGTCGCGGCTATTGTCAGACAGTGACTTATGATTTTCTCGCACGTTCCGAAACTTGAAGCACTCATCTTTCCGTCGGCTAGCCTTACACTCTCAAAAAGAGCACCTGCGGAAACCGTCATCCATAGTTGATATCTATGGTATTTTATGATAATGACTTACGAAACACACCAATCCTACTTTAAGCGATTGGCATGGCGTCGGCTATGAGATGATTTGACCTAGATCATCTAGGAGGAGGAAAACAAACCAAGTCAGATAAAAGTAAAGACGTATGAAAATTAACAATAACGTATTGGGGGGAATCACAGCGTTAGCAATTGGAGCTTGCATGGCTTCAAGCGCTTATGCCACAAACATCGTTCTGGACTACGGGTCGGTTCATTCAGGAGTTGGAGGGGAGTTCGTCGTGAAAACCGACGGGACTGCCGCCAGCACAGCCTTCGTAAATGCTACAATGGCAAATTACAATTCCTTGGCGACATATCAAGGCGGCTTCGAGACATTCTGCATCGAGTACAATGAGCATTTCAGTCCGGGCTCGAGCTACACATATCAAGTGTCGCCCAACGCCATTTCAACGCCAAGCGATCCGGTCTCGGTCGGAACGGCCTATCTGTATAGTATGTTCGCCCAAGGCTCATTGAGCGGCTATAACTACAGCAGTACGACGTCGGCGGGAAATTTGCAGAATACGTTTTGGTTTCTCGAAGGCGACCAACCCAGCATGCCTAATACATTCCTTGCCCTCCTCACAACGGAGTTCGGTTCCGTCGCGGCTGCGCAAGGGGATTCCTTCACATACAACAATGGCAACGTAGTTAATGCGGCCTCCTTCGGGGTGGCGGCGTTGAACTTGGGCGGCATTGCAAACAACTGGCCGAATCAGGATCAGTTGGTCTATCAAGGCCGTCAGAATGTTCCGGATGGCGGAACTACCCTGATGCTTCTTGGCATGGCGATGGGTGGAATGTCGCTGCTGCGGCGCAAACTCTCCTAATCCGCGTTGAGGCGATTCCAGCAATCAATAAAATCAAAGGGCCAGCTCCGCTGGCCCTTTTTCTATCTCTGCTACCCGAATGCGCTTTCGGAGCGAGGTTACGCGACCTTTTCCACACCGGACCCGGGTTTGAGGCCTACGAAATAGCGCAAACGCTCATGAAATGATTGATTTCGTGAGGGAAAAACGGAAATACAAGGAGCGCCCCAGGGAGAATTCGAACCTCCGACCAATGGAGTCAGCGACCTCCAGTAAAACCCTGATCGTGTCCCACAACTTTTCTGCGAAACCGAAGCCGCTGCTCTTATACGAAGCTCCCCCGCCCGGAGCTATTGCCAGACGAATGCAATACCGCATCGATAATTACGCAGCCCAACCCCAACGCGGCGTCCCCACCGCCGCCTGCGTCAATCGCTGTCACCGTTGCCACCATCACCCCACCGCGGCGGAAACCAAACCGTTCCCCAAACGTTCCCCCATCATGACGCTGCGGCTGAAGCGGAACTTCAACTTCGTTCGCGCAATACGGGTCCAGCAAACATCCTCCCAGCGTCGCCAACAATCTTCTTCAAGAAGGGAACACAAACTCGCACCTTTCTTGGTGAAAGCGCCAATTTGCCCATTTCCCGGCGCGGCCAGCCGTCGACCGCCGAAATCCTCAAAGACCAGATCACTCCAAAATCACCTCCGTCAATTCGGTGTGTCTTTGCGGGGGGAAGCTCCCCTCACCCACGACCGTGCCCAAGCGTAGGCCGAGATAAGCCAAACGAAGAAGAAAACCTCCCTTTCCTCTGTCAACGCTTGTTCAAATCAAGTAGCTTCAGGGCTACAAAAACCAATTTGCCGAGCGCTGCCTGTGAACCAAGCCAGAAGCCAGAACAAAGATTATTCTCGCTACCGCGCTCGTGGGTTTTTGTCAGCCATAGCTACTATTTTTTGAACTAAAGAAGCCATGAAACTTCGTTTGCTATCCAGTTTGGCCGCTCTCGTTCTCGGTTTGTTGTCCTTCATCGCTGTTCCGCTCGCAACCAGGGCGGAGGAAAGCGGCGCAGTTTCCGTCGCCGACTTCGGCGCAAAGGCCGATGGCGTGACGGACGATACCGTGGCGATTCAAAAGACTCTGGACCTGGCGGCCAGAGTCGGCGGCAAAGTACTGCTACCACCCGCGCGCTATCTCGTAGCCGGCAGCTTGCGCATTCCGCCAGGAGTGACCTTGCAGGGCGTGATGGACTCGCCCGTTTGGTCTGAACCGTTGAAAGGCTCGATCATCCTCGCGACCGGCGGAAGGGACCAGGAAGACGCCCCGGCATTGTTTGAGATGGGACATTCCTCGGCGGTGCGCGGCTTGACCGTTTACTATCCGGAGCAACAAACCACAAACATTCACGCCTACGCGTGGACGTTTCATCTCCAAGGCCACGACAACACGGTCGAAAACATCACGCTGATCAACAGCTACAACGGCATTCGCCTCGGTCCGGAAGGCAATGTGCGGCATCGCATCCGCAGCGTATATGGCTGCGTGTTGCGGCGCGGGATCTTGGTGGATGCGTGCAGCGACATCGGCCGGATCGAGAACGTCCAGTTCCATTGTCATTGGTGGACGGCGGCGGCGGTTGGCGGCGATTGGAAACCCGTTCATGAATTCATGTGGCGAAATCTCGAAGCATTCATTTTCGGGCGGACCGATTGGGAGTATGTGAACAACACGTTCGTGTTTCCCGTGAACATTGGCTACCGGTTCCTCAAGACGGCGGCCGGCGCCGCCAATGGCCAGTTCTCCGGCATCGGAGCGGACGAAGCGCAGGTGTGCGTGCAGGTCGAAGAAATCCAGCCTATGGGCCTGCTGATCGCGAACGGACAATTCGTATGCATGCACGGGGACATCCGGGTGCCGGTGCTGGTGGCGGCCACTTGTCACGGCTCGGTTCGGCTGGTGAACTGCGCGTTTTGGGGGCCGAACCGCCAGTGTGTCGTTTCGCACAGCCAAAGCTTCGTGTCACTCTCGGATTGTTACCTGAGCAGCAGTGGCCGCGTGAAAAATCCCGGCGTGGCGCTGGTGGAAGCCGACGGCGGCAAGCTTCAGGTGCGCGGATGCAGCTTTGGGACGGATGAACCGGGCATAGCCTTGAAGCCGGGGCTCCAGCACGCGATTGTCACCGAGAATAACGGCGGACGCGGCGTGGAAATCAAAAACGCGATTGGGGACAAGGCGATCATCGCCAATAACGAGCCGACGCCCAAATGAAGCGACACCACGGAGCTCTGCCATGCACAAACTGGTCGTCAATCCTGATACCGCAGACGCTTGGGAGATCGAGCTTAAGTCCGGGTTTAATTCCATAGGGCGAAACCCGGAGAACGATGTTTGGATAGCGCACGCATCCATTTCAAGCGTTCACTGCCAGATTGCAGTCACCGAACAGGGCGCTTCCATAAAAGACCTCGGCTCCACCGGCGGAACTTTCATCAATGACCTGCTGATGGAGGAAGCGCCGCTGGCGCCCGGCCAACTGATCCGGCTAGGGGAGGTCAACTTGCGCTTTGAACCCGACTTAAGCGAGTGGGCCGATCCCTTGACCGCCAACACCTCACCGGCTGCGGCTTCGCAGTCCGCCTGCAACGTTTGTAAATTCCACCCGAAAGCAGTCGCGCGATATTTGTGCCCTCAGTGCGAAGCCGTCTTTTGCGATCTCTGCATCACCCGCCGAAATGAACACGGTGCCCTGCGAAAATTTTGCCGGACCTGTGGCGGGGAATGTTCTGCGATAAAAGTACGATCCGCCGCCTCGGCGTCATCGCCAACCTTTGCCCGCCAGATTTCCGGAGCGTTTGCCTACCCGTTCAAGGCCGATGGCGTGATCCTGCTCGTTGCGGGAACGATTTTTTATGTGGTTTTAAGTTTCGTCGCCGCGCACGCGGCGATCCTTGGCCTGGGAGTCATGCTCTTCGGCACCGGCTATCTGATCAGTTACTACCAGCGCATTCTCCTGAGCTCCGCCACGGGCCAAGCCTCAATGCCCGATTGGCCGGACTTCACCAGCCTGGGAGATTTCGTAGCGCCAGTACTCCAATTCATCGTCACCGCCCTGTTCGCTTTCGGCCCCTTCCTTGCGCTCACCAACTTCGCACCGCCCGACGCCCCGTGGCGACTCTGGGGGATCGGCGGGGCAATAATCCTTGGCGGCCTGTATTTCCCGATGGCTTTTCTGGCGGTCACCATGGCCGATTCGCTCTCCGCCTTGAATCCGTTGATCATCCTTCCTGCCATCTTGAAAATTCCCGCCGGTTACCTGCTCATGGTGATTCTGACCGTGGCCATTGTTGGTGCGGGGTCGTTTGGGGAACTATTGTTGGCGCGTTGGCTGGCAGTCCCGATTCTTCCAAGTCTCATGAGTGAATTTCTCACATTGTATTTGGGTACCGTCGTGATGCGGTTACTTGGCCTGCTGCATTGGACAAACAAGGCGGATCTGGCCTGGTTCCGCCAGTGACCGACGCGGTAACGGTTTTGGAAAATGGGAAATGATCCGTTCGGGCGGGATAACTTCCTCCTTGAAAGGGCATCCTGATTTTCCCCGAAGGTGATGACGACACCCGAAACCCCACTTCGTTTTTCCGATCGCGACGATTGTTCAAATTATGTTGGTCGTGCATCCGCCTTCGCCCCCAATTCCGTCGATGTATCTGTTGATGTCGCTTTTCCCGTTAAACAGGAGTGCCCCCACGTTACCCCCAGCGAGACGAAGAATGGCAGTCCGATTGGTCCTCATCTTCGGAAATGGCAGGTATGGGCGGGAAACGGAGGAAATGAAATGGTGCCCCGGGGGGGATTCGAACCCACGACCAATTGATTAAGAGTCAACTGCTCTACCAACTGAGCTACCGAGGCGACCGACAAAGGTCGCACAACATCCCAACGCCCTGTCCGCTTGTCAATAACGCGGTCGAATTTTTTGCGCCGGATTTCGTCGCTGGGTCATTTGTTGGGATAAACTACCAGCACCCAGTCGCCGGCGCCTGGCGTCGTAATCTCCCAGCCCGTAGGCTTGGCGACGGCAGAAGAGGCGGGGCGACTAGCTCCGGTGCGTGGATCAAACCAGGTGGCTTTGGCGGTCGCCGACCATATGCCCGGCGGGATTCTCAGGGTCTGTGCCTCCGGCACATACAGCAACACCACGTTGCCCACCTGAGAGACGCTAACCGTAACATGATCCCGAAACGAACTTTCTCCCGCTTGGACGATTGCCGCCCTCGGGAATGGTGTTAATCGCCAGAACTCAATCGGGTCAAAAAAACCTGCCAACGGAACCATCGCGCTCGCACCCGGCAAGCCCAACGCTTCCCGCCAGGGTTGCTCCGTCGAATGGGCCTTCGTCGTCAACCAGTCCGCGATGTCCTTGGCTGAGTAGCTCACCCCGGCGGGCGTGTTGATCAAAAGGCTCCACCACAAAACGCGGCGGGCGAAACCGGCAGTGGAGGGATTCCCACCCTCGGCCTGCGGCGCGGCTTCGCCTGCGGGCGCGAGGGTAAGAAGCGGGCGGGCGGGGAGTTTACTTCGCTCCAACGCCAACGGCCCTTGGAGCAGCCACGGCAAAGCATCATCGTCCGTAACTTGGGTCGTCTGAAAACCCAACGCGTCCACCCAGGATTCCGAACGAAACTCGGAAAGCACCCAAGGGGCTTCGCCCGGCAACAGAATCACTGGACCGTGCGTGATGGGGTTGAACACCGCCCGCCCGATGCGTTGCCAGCGCGCCGCCTGCGCGCCGGTCCGATCACTCTCAAAGGCCAAAATCCAAGCGACCGGATTGCCCCCCCAGCGCGCAACCACGTAACGCAGCAAGGCGATGGCTTGATCCTCCGGCAAAGTCCGATCGGGTTCTGCGCCAATTTCCCAAAGGGGGGCGATGGCATTGAGCAATCCCGCACCAGTAAGAGCTGCCACCTTGGCGTCGAGTT
>JADLHS010000580.1 GCA_020848635.1 Limisphaerales bacterium | reverse complement strand
GCGATTCCGTCCCGGATTCTTGACTTGGCAAAATCCGACCGTTACCGTGAACGCATGAGTCGCCGCTCCGTCCTGCTGCTGTTGCTTTCCGTCGGCCTAAGCCTGATGCCGATCCGCTCCCCGGCGCCGCTGGTTTACAACCCCGGCGAAGGGTGGACCTATGAAGCGGTGGGCGGCGTGGGCAAATGGAAACGGGAAACCGCCAAGGAACAAATGGCGGCAACCCAGGCTGCCTACGACCAGCACAACTATACCCTCGCGCGCAAATCGGCCAGCCGCCTGATCCGGACGTGGCCGTTATCTGATTACGCGCCGAATGCCCAGTATCTCGTGGGGCTTTGCTATGAAGCGGAACACGAGGATGAACGTGCCTTCAAGGCCTACCAGTTGGTTTTCGAGAAATATCCCCGCAGCGACAAGCTGGCGGATGTGTTGCAGCGGCAGTATCAGATCGGGTTAAGGTTTCTTGGCGGGCAGCGCTTCAAATTGCTGGGCTTGGTGCCGTTCCTTCCCGACATGGACAAGACGGCGGGCATGTTTGAAAAAATCGTGGCCAGCGGACCCTACAGTGCCGTTGGGCCTAGCGCCCAGTTGAGCATCGGCGCGGCGCGCGACCGGCAGAAGAATTATCCCGAGGCCGTGGCGGCCTACGAACGTGCAGCGGATCGATACCATGATTTGCCCGCAATCGCTGCCGACGCCCAGTACCGGGCTGGTTTCGCGTACTCCAAACAGGCGCAAAGCGCCGGCTACGATCAAGGGACGGCGGGCCAGGCCATCGCCACTTTCACCGATTTTATGGCCTTGTTTCCCAATGACCCGCGCGTGAACGAGGCGAAACGGATCATCGTTGTGTTGAAGGAGGAACAGTCGCGCGGCAATTATATGATCGCGACCTTTTACGAAAACCAGAAGCGCTGGAATGGCGCATTGATTTATTACAATGAAGTGCTGGTGCAAGGCCCCAATTCCCGCTATGCCTCGGTGGCGCGCGAGCGGATTGACCAAATTAAGAAATACATCGCGGGCACCCCGCCGTGATATGGCTACCCTCCGGATTCTTCTTGCCAGCGGCCTGGTGCTGGCGCTAAGCGGTTGTGCCGGCTATCGCCTCGGCCCAAGCAACGGCGACCGCGCTGGTACGCGAACGGTCCAGGTGGTGCCCTTCTCCAACCAAACCGCCGAGCCGCGCCTGGGCGACAACGCCACGGCCGCGCTCCGCAAGGAAATCCAACGCGACGCCACCTTCCGACTCGCCAGCAATGAGCCCGGCGACATCGTGGTCAATGGCGAAATCATTAACTTTACCCGCAGCGGGGTCAGTTTCGAGACCACCGACGTCATCACGGCCCGTGATTTTCGCCTGATTATGACCGCCCATGTCACGGCCCGTGACCGCATCACCGGCAAGGTCTTGCTGGACAAGAAAGTGACCGGCGACACCACCGTCCGCGTCGGCAATGATCTGCCCAGCGCCGAGCGGCAGGCGCGGCCTTTGCTGGCCACCGATCTGGCCCAACAGATCACCTCCCTGCTGGCGGACGGCACCTGGTAGCTGACCGGGGCGGGCGCAAAGGGACGGCAGGGTTGTGTTTCTCCGCTGCCTGCGCCAATCTTGCCCGCGTGAGCGCCACTGAATATTTCGACGACCCAACCGTTTGCCGCCTCGACACCCAGCGCAAGATGGTGGAGCCATGTTCCATTGTTATTTTTGGCGCCAGCGGCGACCTGACGGCCCGGAAACTGATCCCGGCGCTGTATCATCTCTTCAAGGAGAAACAATTGCCGCCGGCGTTTCGCATCGTGGGCTTTGCGCGGCGCGAGAAAACCGACGCATCGTTCCGCGCTGAATTGCGCACGGCCCTGGACCAGTTCTCCCGCACTCAACCGGTGGATGACGCCGTCTGGCTGGAATTCGCGACCCACATTGTTTACTGCCTGGGCGACCTCACCGATCCGACCGCGTATCAAAAATTGGAGGAACGCCTGACGGCCTTCGGCAATCCATCCCTGCGCCACAATCTCCTTTTCTATCTGGCGATTTCGCCCAGTCAATTCGGCGCGGCGGTCGAGCATCTCCAGCAGGCGGGCTTGCTGTCGCGGCGGCCCACCAACGGCTGGCAGCGGATTGTCGTCGAAAAACCCTTCGGCCACGACCTGGCCTCCGCCCATGCGCTGAATGCCGAGTTGACCCGCTATGCGGACGAGAATCAGGTGTTCCGCATTGACCACTACCTCGGCAAGGAAACCGTCCAGAACATTTTGATGTTCCGTTTCTCGAATTCGGTCTTCGAGCGCCTCTGGAATCGCGAGTCGGTGGATCATGTGCAAGTCACCGTCAGCGAGAAGCACAGCGTCGGGGGCCGGGGCGGATATTACGAGGAGGCGGGCGCGATGCGTGACATGGTGCAGAATCACATCCTGCAAGTGCTCGCCCTCGTGGCGATGGAGCCGCCGGTCTCGCTGGAAGCGGAATCCATTCGCGACGAAAAGGTGAAGTTGCTCAAATCCATCCGCGCGTTGACGCCTGTGGACGTCGCCCGGCAGGTGGTGCGGGGTCAATACTTCGCCGGGGTGATGGATGGCCAGCCCCAGCCGGGATATCGCCAGGAGCCAAAGGTGCGCCCCGATTCCAACGTGGAAACCTACGTGGCCATGAAACTGTTAATCGACAATTGGCGCTGGTCGGGCGTGCCGTTCTACTTACGCACCGGCAAATGCCTGCCCCTCGGCGCCAGCGAGGTCCGGATCCAATTCCGCCCCACGCCGAATGTTTTGTTCGCCGCCGTCTGCGGCAGCAAACTCGACCCGAACGCGCTCACGTTGCGGTTGCAACCAAATGAGGGCATTTCGATTCGTTTCAATGGCAAAGTGCCCGGCACGCAAGTCGGCGTGCGCCCCGTGCGGATGCATTTCAGCTACGACTCCGAGTTTGGCGCCTACACGCCGGAAGCGTATGAACGGCTGCTGCTCGAAGCCGTGGCGGGTGATGCCACCCTCTTTATCCGGCGGGACGAGGTGGAAACCGCCTGGCATATCGTGGACTCGATTCGTCGCGGCTGGGAAGGCAAGCCGCTGTCGAACCGGGAATTCTACGCGGCCGGAACCTGGGGACCAATGGCGGCGGAAGAGCTGCTCGCCCAAAGCGGCCACGTCTGGCGGGATCCGCAACCGGTCAAATAGTCCGAAACACCTCATGCAGCCAATTCGGGTCTGAACGCATGGCAATCGTAAGCTGTTCCATGCTCACGGGTGAGCCCCCCCCGACGCCGGCGGACAAAGCGCGTTTGCTTCACCTCGCTCACGGTCTGTATTCCATCGTGAATTCGATCAAATAGGAAGTGACGGTTCGGCGAATCACGGCGGCGTGAGTTCAGATCCTGAACGGGGTGGGGAAAATTGGCTTGGAAAACACCGGAGGGGAAAGATGGTCGGGGCGGTGAGATTTGAACTCACGACCTCTTGTACCCGAAACAAGCGCGCTACCAAGCTACGCTACGCCCCGACCCAGAACGACACTCTAACCAATTACCAAGGGAACAATCAACGACGTTCTCACCTTGAAACGATGGTCGAGCCAAAATCGGCGACCCGCAAGCCGCACGAACTGATCACAGTGCGGAAAATAGCGTGATTTACCTGTGTTTCAAGCAATATCCGTCAGGGTCCGGCGCTGCGAGTTGTTCCTTCCCCTTCTCCCGCCGCTGTGACCACTCCGGCGGCCCACGGGAGTATCCGTTGACGACGGCGGGGAAGGATCAGGGCGAGCGAAGCGTGGGGTTGCGAGCCGGGTCATTCTGATTCAAGGTTGCAGCATTATGAAAGCATCATTCAGAAGATTTTCAGGCGGGCGCAAAAACGACCGAACGCGTGGGGGTGATCGGCATCGGCGGGCTGGGCCACAGGGCCTTGCGTTTCCTGTCGAAGTGGGGCTGCGAGGTGACTGCCTTCACGTCGAGCCCCTCGAAGTATGAGGCGGCGAAACAGCTCGGGGCGCTTTCATCGCAACGCCCGCGGCCACGGATCACCAAGATGGACAGCCCCGTGAGCGCGAAAACAACCGAACTGAATAACCTTTCATGAATCCGTTAACCCTGCTTTGGGTTGTCGGCTGTTTCTGCTTGTCGCTGCGCGCGGCCCAAGACAGCACCGACTGGAAACCAGTCCATTGTGACTCGGCGAAACCGTACCACGGGCCGAAGTTGCACGCGCGGCCGCCGGCTAGCGTTTTTGCCGGGGCGTCGGGCGCACTCAACGGTTCGCTGGATACAAACACGAGCATGCGTCTGGAAAAAGCGTTGGAACGGGCCCTGACCGCTACCCAGGCTCCCGCCGTGACCGTCGCGGTGGGCGTCCCGGGCCGGGGACTTTGGAGCGCAACGCGGCTTGGCCAACTGGCCGCCGGGGAACCGTCGCCGCAGGTTTTCTATTGGGCCAGCGCGGGCAAGGCGTTTACTGCAGTAGTGATTCTGCAACTAGTCGAGGAAGGCAAGCTCAAGCTCGACGACAAACTGGCGCGGTGGTTTCCGGACTTTCCCAACGCGAAGGTCATCACGCTTGATCATCTGCTCACCCATACGAGCGGTCTTTACAGTTTTCAGAACGACTCAACCTTGCGTTCGCGACCCGGCTACAAATCCCCGGAAACCCTGCTGGCTGTTGCCAAGGCCCACGGCAATGCGTTCTGCCCCGGTGAATACTGGGCCTACTGCAACACGGGTTATGTGTTGCTCGCGCGCATTGTGGAACAAGTCGAGGGACAGCCGTTCCATGCGGTGGTGACCCGGCGCATCATGGACCGGCTCGAATTGAAACATACCCGGTCGCTGGCTCCGAACGCGCCGGTTGCGAACATCGCGCCGGCGCATCCCAGCAAACCCGAAGAAACGGAGGCGGGGTTCCATTTCTCAACACCGTTTGGAGCGGGAAATGTCGTCGGCACTGCGGAAGATCTGGTCCGATTCTGGCACGCGCTTCTGGGCGGGCGACTGGTGAAACCGAAGACGATGCAGGGCATGTTTGAAAGGCTCCACCCAATGTTTGGCCAGCCGCAGTTCTATGGCCGGGGCGTCATGCTCTACGAGGTTCCCAAACCCGATGGCAGCACGCAGGTGTGGCTTGGCCACAGCGGGGGTTGTCCCGGCATCAAGGCGGTGATGGCCTACGCGCCCGAAGCTGGGGCCTTCGTGGCCGTGGCGCTAAACAACGACGGCTCGGCCGAAGCCACCGCGCATCTGCTCCTCAAAGCGCTGAAGGAAACTCCGTGAAGTCGCAGGTGAGGGTTTCAGGCGCCGCTAACACTCAAAGGCGATGGCTCGACGATGGAATATCGGGTGGAGCATCCGTGCTGGCGGGTGTGGGACGCTGTGTCGGCGCAACTGGATTGCAATGGCGCGGAACTCTACGGCGCGGAATTCAAGGACTGTTTGAGCCGCCCGCCGTCCTCGGCGTTTGTCGCCGAGGGATCGGCAGTCAACGTACACCGCGGCGTTCGACGAGCTTCATGAGGAAGCGAACGCGATGGCAGACGTCGTGGAACGTTTCCGGAAGCAGACCGCCGGTCCAACCGCTCGCGTCGTATTCTATTCTGATTTGAAGACTTGCCAACGAAGCTCGGCCCGTATATTTCAGCCCCACAACGCTTCAATTCGTATCATCCGGGGGCAAGATTATGGCTAAAACACCGAAACACGGCAGAATAAAAGCGACAACAAAACCTAAACCAGGCCGCAATCGGACAACACCCTTCCGGCCACCACAAAATCAACGGCGAATCGAGGGCCCACAAACCCAGCCGGATCAAGTCCGTTCGCCCACGCTCGTCGTTGGGGTGGGAGCCTCGGCGGGCGGATTGGAAGCCCTGGAGCAGTTCTTTAAATCAATGCCTCCGGACAACGGCATGGCGTTCATCGTCATCCAGCATCTTTCGCCTGATTTCAAGAGCCTGATGAACGAGCTTTTGGCCCGCCACACGAACATGAAGATCGTGTCGGTGACCCACCCGACCGAACTGGAGCCGAACACGGTTTATCTGCTGCCGCCGCGGAAGGAGATGGTCTGCGTTACCGGTAAACTGCGTGTGCATGACCGCCCGGCGGACAAACCGCTCACGCCGATCAATGTCTTTCTGCGATCGCTTGCGCGCGACTGGAAAGAGAAATCGGTTGGCGTAATTCTTTCCGGCACCGGCTCGGATGGCACGTCGGGACTGATGGACATCCATGAAGTGGGCGGTCTGGTGTTGGTGCAGAGTGAAGAGACGGCCAAGTTCGATGGCATGCCACGCAGCGCGATCGACTCCGGGTTGGCCGATGCCATTCTCGCGCCGGGAGAAATGGCCAAAACCTTGCTGGCCTACGCGAAGAATCCGCGCGCGGAAAACCTCGAAAACCTGCCCACCAAATCACTCGCGCAGCAAGCTGGCGGGTTGCCCGCGGTCATTGAACGCCTGCGCGAGGTTTACGGCATTGATTTCAACTACTATAAGCCGGCCACGATTTCCCGGCGCATTGACCGGCGCATCTCGATCATGCATAGCGGCAGCTTTGCCGAATATTCCAAGCAGGTGTTGCAGGATCCGACGGAATTGGACGCGTTGTACAAAGACCTGCTGATAGGGGTAACCCGTTTTTTCCGCGATTCCGAGGCGTTTGAAATCCTCCGCCGCAAGGTCATTGGCCCGCTTCTGGATGCCACGCCGCCGACCGAGGAAATCCGCGTCTGGGTCGCCGCGTGCGCTACAGGCGAGGAAGCCTACTCCCTGGCCATGCTGTTTCTGGAGGCCTTCGATGAGCGGGGCCGCGAGGCCAACATCAAGATTTTCGCCACGGATGTGCATCGGGACTCGCTGCAAATCGCCTCCGAGGGATCCTACCCCGAGGCCAGCATGGGGGATCTTGCGAAAGAGCGGCTAGTCAAGTTTTTTGTTCCGGACGGGAATCGGTTCCGGGTGGCCAACCGGCTGCGGCGACTGCTGATTTTTTCGCCGCACAATCTGATCAAAGATCCGCCATTGACCCGGATGGATCTGGTGAGCTGCCGGAATCTGCTGATCTATTTTCAGGCGGCGGCGCAGAACAAAGTCATTGGCGCGTTCCACTTCGCGCTGAAAAAGCAGGGCAGCCTCTTTCTCGGCCCGAGTGAATCCATCGGCACGCTGGAGGCGGAATTCACTCCGCTCGAGCGGAGTTGGAAGATTTATCGCAAGGTGCGGGACACACGGCTGCCAATGGAACTGCGCATGAATCTCAGCCCGGCTGCGGGGCGGGCGCTGGCGCGCAGTGCGATGCCCGGCGATCTCCGCGTGTCGCGGGCGTACGAGGCGCTGTTGAACCGCTTCGTGCCCACCGGCATCCTGTTGAATGAAAAACGCGAGATTCTGCATGTGTTTGGAGATGCGGAAGCATACCTGCGGGCGCCGTCCGGCCGCATGAGTAGTGATGTCGTTTCGCTGACACGGGGTGATTTGCGGCTGGCGCTTTCGTCCGCCATTCAAGGCGCGATGAAGCGGGGCGAGAAGGTGGTGTTCGGCGGCATCAAATTTCGGCGGGACGGCAAGGAGACCCTCCTCAGCGTCACGGCGGATCCAATCCACGACAAGGCGACCGACAACACGTTTGTATTCCTCCTGTTTAGCGAAACCGTGCGGGCGGTTCCGGTCGCCATCACGGCCGCGGCTGATTTTCAGGTGGAAGACGAGGCGCGGGCGCGGATCCAACTGCTCGAGTTGGAACTCAGTCAGACAAAGGAATCCCTGCAGGCCGCAGTCGAGGAACTGGAGACAAACAACGAGGAGTTGCAGGCCAGCAACGAGGAAATGCTAGCCTCGAACGAAGAGTTGCAGAGCACCAATGAGGAATTGCATTCCGTCAACGAGGAACTGTATACGGTCAACGCCGAACACGAGCAGAAAATCCGGGCCCTGGCGGAAATGACCAATGACCTGAGCAATTTGATGCGCGCGACGGAGATTGGCGTGATCTTTCTGGACAGCGCCCATTGCATTCGTCTCTTCACCCCGATGGCGGCAAATATCTTCACCCTGCTGTCGCAGGACGTCGGGCGCGACATCAAGCACATCAATTACCGCGTCAAAGACGACGACATCTTCGAGGCCATCGAGGAAGTCACCCATAGCAGACAGATGCAGGAACGCCAGGTGGTCGGCCCGAATGGCCGGAATTATCTGCGCCGCGTCATGCCGTATCTGGACGACTCCGAGAAATCCATCGGCGTCGTGCTCACGTTTGTGGATGTGACCGATCTGACCAAAACCCAGCAGGAGTTGAAAAACCAGAAAGCGGCGCTCGACGAGCATGCCATCGTGGCGATCACCGACCCGCAGGGAAAAATCACCTACGTCAACGACAAGTTCTGCGCGATCTCGAAGTATTCGCGCGCGGAATTGTTGGGCCAGGACCATCGCCTCGTAAACTCCGGATTTCATTCCAAGGAGTACATCCGCGAACTGTGGACAACGATCAGTCGCGGCCAGGTGTGGAAGGGGGAAGTCTGTAATCGCGCGAAGGATGGCAACACGTTTTGGGAAAACACGACCATCGTTCCGTTTGTTGGCCCTGACGGCAAACCGACGCAATACGTCGCCATCCGGTCGGAAATCACCGAGCGCAAGCAAGCTGAACTGGCGCAGTCCCGCCTCGCCGCCATCGTGGAGTCTTCGTATGACGCCATCATCAGCAAGGACCTGAATGGAACGGTGACCAGTTGGAATCGCGGGGCGGAAAAACTCTTCGGGTACACGGCCCAAGAAATGAAAGGCGCATCCATTGCCTCCTTGATTCCCAAGGATGCTGGCGGTGAAGAGACGCGCATCCTCGAACGGTTGGCGAAGGGCGAACGCATCGAACACTATGAAACCACCCGGCTTCACAAGAAGGGCGAGATGATTTCGGTCGCCCTGACGGTTTCGCCGATCAAGGATTCCGCGGGCAAAATGATCGGGGCGTCCGAAATCGCCCATGACATCACCAGTTGGAAACTGGCGGAAGCCGCCGCCAAGGAGTCCCTGCGGGAAAAGGAGACGCTGCTCAAGGAAATCCATCATCGGGTGAAGAACAATATGCAGCTCATTTCCAGCCTGCTGAATTTGCAGGGCGACCACATCGAGGATTGTTCCATCCGCGCGGTGTTTCGCGAGGCGCAGCAACGGATTCGCTCCATGGCCCTCATCCACGAACGGCTCTATCGGAGCAGTAGCCTGGCCCAGATCGAGTTTGCCGACTATCTCGGCAACCTGGTGGACATGCTGACGGCGGCGTATGCCGTCAACAATCAACTGGTGAAGGTGCAAGTGGAGGCGGCCCCCATCGTGTTGAACGTGGAAAGCGCCGTGCCCCTGGGTTTGCTCCTCAATGAACTGGTCACCAACAGCCTCAAGCACGGATTCCCCGAGGGTCGGAGCGGCACCATTCAAATCACGCTGACCTGTCGGCAAAACAACCAGGTGGAACTGATCGTCCGGGATGATGGCCGCGGATTCCCCCCGGAGTTTGATTGGCGCAACGTTTCCTCGCTGGGGCTCAAACTGGTGGAGATTCTCGCCAACCAGTTGAAAGGCGAGTTGGAGTTCAAGTCCGAGCGAGGCATCGAATGCCGGCTAAAATTCCGCGCCCACCCGGATAAAAACAACTAACCCCGAGGGCGGACAGCGAACCGCAAACGCGCCCGTTTCCCCGCGCCCATGCCCTGGCCCGCGCCCGCTATCCCGGCCAACCAGGCGTGAACGATAATCGCTTCAGTATTTTTCAGTTATTCCGATAGGACCTGTAAGCAGTACGATTTGAGTAACCGGCAAAGCATAAATGACAGCCGGCTCAGCAGGTCGAGCGGTCGCGCGCCAGCGGGAAACAATGATCATGGCGCCAAGCCTCGCCATTTGTTAAGATGTACCGAGACTCGAACAAGCCACCAAGGCAGGGTAACCTGGGGGAACGATTCCCTGGCTGCCTGACCACCCGTTCAAATCAATTTGGCCGCCGGGGCGGTTCGGTTCCATTCCCGCTCGAAAAGCTGCGGAAAGGCGCGGGCGCATGACGGCCAGCCAGCCCCATCCCGGCAAGGCCACGGCTTTCAACGAATACTCGCCGCGCATTCTCGTCGTCGAGGACGAGGCCATCGTGGCATTTGATTTCCAACAACGGCTTCAGCGCCTGGGTTACACCGTCGTCGGCCTGGCGCACGACGGCGAGGAAGCGGTCCAGAAAGCGCAAACCTCCAAGCCCGACCTGGTGCTGATGGACATCAATCTGGGCGATGGCATCAGCGGCATCGAGACCGCGATGGTTATCCGCCAAAACCAGGACCTGCCGATCATTTACGTTACCGCCAACTCGGATGAAGACACCGTCAAACGCGCCGTCCGCTCCGGCCCCTTTGGTTACATCCTCAAGCCCTTCGAGGATCGGGAGCTTGAAACCGCCATCCGGATGGGGCTGGCCAAGCACGTCACTGATCGCCGCTTGAAAGAGAGCGAAAGTTGGTTTCAAACCACTTTGACGAGTATCGCCGACGGCTTGATTGCAACGGACGCGGAGGGGCGGATTAAATTCTTCAATCCGTCTGCCGCCAAAATCACAGGTTGGTCGCAGGCGAATGCTTTGGGGCAGCGGTTGACCGAGGTGTTCCCGCTCGCCAATGATGGCACGCACGGCGAGGACACTGACTTTTTCACCGCGTTCCGCCTGCCCGGGGTGCTGCCCGGCGATTCGCAGACAGCCCGGCTGGCGCGCTTGGACGGGCGCCAAATTCCGATCGAATATCGGGCGGCCCACATTCACAACAATCACCACAACCTGACCGGGGTCGTCATCAGTTTTACCAACATCGAGGAGCGCAAGCGCGCCGAAGAGCGCATTCGGCAGGCGCAGGAGAATTTGACCCAGGCGCACGAGAAACTAGTCCACAAGCACGAGGAGTTGCAGAGCTTTTACCATACGGTGTCCCACGAGGTAAAAACTCCGCTGACCTCCGCGCGCGAGTTCGTTTCCCTGGTGCTTGAAGGCCTGGCCGGACCCGTCAACGAAACCCAAAAGGAATATCTCGGCATCGCGCAGGAAAGTTGCGATCAGATGCGCACCTGCATCAACGACATGCTCGATGTCACCCGCGTCGAGACCGGCAAGATGAGCGTGGAATTGAAGCGCGCGGGCCTGGGCGATTTGGTGCAACGCGTGGTCACCCGGCTCAAACCTGCGGCCGAGCGCAAGCAGATCCAACTGGGCTGCCTTGTCACCCCCGGCATTCCCGCGCTGCTGATGGATGACACCCGCATTGCCCAGGTATTGTCGAATCTTCTCAACAACGCGCTCAAGTTCACGCCCGCCGGTGGCCGCATCACCGTCGAAGTCAAACCCGCGCCCCAGGCCGACCAGGCGGAGATTGCGATCACCGACACCGGGTGTGGCATTCCCGCCCATCATCTGCGCCGGATTTTTGACCGGCTGTATCAAGTCCGGCCCGACAATGCCGGCAGTTGCATGGGACTGGGTTTGGGCTTGTTCATCTGCCAGGAACTCGTGCGCCTACATCAAGGCAGCATCCGGGTGACAAGCCAGGTTGGCGCCGGCAGCACCTTCACCGTGACACTGCCAATCACGCCCCCGACGGCGGGTTTGCTCGTTCCCATGCCGCCACCAACCCACCCCAAGCCATGAAACACATATTGCTGGTTGAGGACGATCCGAATATTTCATCGGCGCTGGCGATCCGCTTGCGGAACGCTGGCTACGGCGTGACCATTGCGCGGGACCCCCACCGCGGCGTCCGTCTGGCCGTCGAGCAGCCGCCGGATCTGGTCATCACCGACCTGTATTTGCCAGAGATGAATGGGTTCACCTTCGTCGGGCAACTGCGGCAACTCGGTTTGGAGCAGGTGCCCTTTGTCGTCATCACGGCCAGCCAGCGTGCTGGCCTATGGGAATCCGCCCAGGAACTCGGCGCCGCTGGCTACTTTGAGAAGCCGTACGACCCGGCACGACTCATGGCCGCTGTCGGCAACGTTTTGAATCAGACCACTCCGCCACATCACCTCAACTATTGACATGAAAACCATCCTTATTGCCGACGACGACGCCCACATTGTTGCCGCCCTAACCCGCCGGCTGGAAGCAAATCACTACAACGTATTGGCCGCGTCCGACGGCTTCGCCGCGCTGCAAATGGTGCTCGAACAAAAACCGGATTTGATCATTCTCGACGTTTGGATGCCGGTGGGCGTCGGCTTTTCCGTTGCGGAAAGAATCCGGGAATACCACCTGGACATCCCGATCATTTTCCTCACCGCCAGCAAGACCCCCGGCCTGTGTGAAGCCGCCAAGGAAGTCGGCGCGGTAGCCTACGTGGAAAAACCCTACGACCCGGAAGACCTGCTCTACCTGATTCAAGGTGCGCTCAACCTGCAACCGGCGGGCGGCGCTCGCTGAACAACCGCAAGCGGCATGAAGAAAATACTCATTATCGAGGACGACCAGAAAGTCGCCAGGGCGCTCGAACTCCGTATTCACAGCGCCGGTTATGCCACGACCGTGGCCTCCGATGCGTACAGTGGCGTGGCCTCCGTCGCGAAGTCCCCACCCGATCTGGTCTTACTGGATATCAACATGCCCGGCGGCAACGGGTTTACGGTCGCGGAACGAATTCAGTCCCTTGGCCCGGCCCGAATCCCGATTGTGTTCATCACCGCCTCAAAGCAGCCGGATTTTCTGGACCGGGCGGTAGCCTTGGGCGCCTCCGGTTACATTGAAAAGCCGTACGACCCGAACCAGGTCCTTACCTTGTTGGAAAACGTGCTCAACAAACCGGCGCTGTACCCCGCGCGGAGCGGCGTATCCTGATTCACGTCGCTCGTCAAACCCGCACCGTTGTACCAGCTGGCGCGGCGGCCGCAGATAACTTCGGCGCCGCGCGCCGAAACGCAACTCACCGCCCCATGCCCCCGATCGTCACCGAACTTCCATGCCCCTGGGGCGAGGGTTTCTGCATGCTGCGCACGCCCATCAGGCTATCCGGCCCAAAGAATCAACTGAACTTCGCGTGGGCAGTCGTCTTGAACGTCTCGCCGTCGCGGGCAAGGGCCGAAGCCTGCTCCCGCTGCTGAAGCCTTTCGTGGCCAATCCGGCAACGCCCCCGCTAATGGCTGCGGAGGATGGACGTGCCGCTTCATGCGTGGAATGCCGGTGACAAGTTTTGAGAAATTGTTTAGGCTCGCACTGCCTGCATGAAACAACGCGCTCCAGCCGACAACGCCGCCAAAGCCCAACGCTGGGCCCGTCGTTTGTCCGCCCGCGTTGAAAACGTTCTGACCGCCCATCCTCACGCCGATCCCGACAACGTCCGG
>JADLHS010000579.1 GCA_020848635.1 Limisphaerales bacterium | reverse complement strand
CGGTCTCCGGCTTGAAGATGCGCACCCCGTCGAGTTCGCCGCCGTTGAGCAGCATGCGCGCATAACGCGCCAGATCGCCCGCCGTGAAGAACAACCCCGCGTGACCCGCCACGCCACCCATGCGGCGCGCCCGGGGATCATGCACCACCCCGCGCACGGGTTTGCCCGACTCGACTTCCGTGGGCGCGATCCGGGGCAAATTGAGCGGGGGCGGATTAAACCCGGTATCCTTCATGCCCAGTGGTTCGTAGATTTCGCGTTGCAGGAATTCATCCAGCGGCTGACCGCTTACCCGCCGAATGATTTCGCCCAACAAAATCGGACCGGTATCGCTGTAAACCATTTTTTCCCCCGGCTTACCGGCGAGTTTTTCATCGCAAGCGAGGCGAATGGCCGCGTCAGAACCCGCCCAGTCCGGTCTCAGGCTGATATCCGGTCGCAATCCGGAGGTGTGCGTGATCAACTGGCGCACGGTGACATCCTCCTTTCCGCCGCCGGTGAACTCGGGAAGGTATGTCTGCACGCGCTCCTCGAGCCGCACTTGTCCGCGTTCGACCAACCGCATGATAGCCGGCGTGCAGGCCACGACCTTGGTCAGCGAGGCCGCGTCGAAGATGGTGTCCTCGGTCATGACCTCGGTCGCGGGCACGACGGCCCGTTTGCCGAATGCCTTGTGATAACTCGCCCCCTGATGTTCGACCCACAGCACGCCACCGGGACATTGCTTTTCCGCAATGGCCGCGTTGATGGCCGCGTCCATCTGCGCCAGCTTTTCCGGGTGCAGCGACGACGAATTGGATTCGCCGAACGAACGCCCGATTAGCGTGAGCAAGCAGCAGCCGGCGGTGAGAAATCGCACGGCGGCAAAAAGAGTAGAGGTTGCAGGCTTCATATTTCGGCTGGGAGAATTAGTCGAGCCCGCGCGCATTTGCAATAGCGAGGCGCGGAGAGTCCAGCCGAAGTGGGAAATCTTCCACTGTTACGCCATGGTCGCGACGCCGATTGGCGGCCCGATTGACGAGGCTGGCGTCATCACGCACGACGTGGCGGTGGGTGAGGACGGGATCCTGAGACTTCTGGCCGAGGCGGAAAATCCGGTGGCCGTAACCGCCCGGTCAATTCCACTTTCATGGGATGGTGTAATTCTTTGCGCGTTCCTTTTGCCTGGGCCATGGAATGCTCGTTCTCTGCCGTTCCGTGGGCGAAGCCGAAAGTCGCCGCCGCTACTTTGCCGGCTACGACGCTTAACCTACTGGATGGGGGCGGTGGAACGTTCCATAAACCACCGGGTGTCGTTCGGGGCACTCCCCCCTTGCCGTGCCCGGGTCTGTTTGGTCACGGGTTCCAGCGTGGCCTGGTCCCGCCACTTATGGATTTCCGCGTGGCCGTCGGCAAACCCAAGACCACAGGCGGCGGCATGATAACTCGCCGGCAAATCGCCCCACCCGCCCCCGCCGGGCCAGCCATCGGTCAGCCAGCCGTCGTTGATGCTGTCCGGGTGTTCATCCACAAAAACCCACAAATTGGATGGCGGCGGCCGCTGGATAGCGGACAGTTTTTTGTAAATGTAGCAAGGCGGAGTCTGTCTCGCGCCATAGTCCGCGTCGAGAACCCCAATAAAGGAATTCATGGAGACGCTGCGCACCCGGGGCGTCGATACTCCAGCCATTTGGCAATTATAGTTGTCCGCCGGGCACTTGTAGATGCCAATGCTCTTGGTGTAGGGCCCGATCTTGGCATTGAGGAGGTTGAGCGTGTTGGTGTTGTCGCGGGTGTTAGCGTTGAAATCCAGCCAACCGTCCACCCACCCTCCCTTGCTGCCGCTGCCGCTGTCGTTGGGTGGCACCCGGTCCTGGTTGTCGTCGGCATACATGATCCACGCCAGGGTCAGTTGCTTTTGATTGTTCATACAGGAGATGGCCTGGGCCTTGACCTTGGCCTTGCTCAAGGCCGGCAGCAACATTGCGGCGAGAATGGCGATGATGGCGATGACCACCAGCAGCTCGATCAGCGTGAAGCCCCGTGCGGGCAGCGCCGGGCGGCGGCAGGTGGGCGGCATTACAGGAGGTGGGGTTTTCGAGGTGGCTTTCATATTTTTTCAGGATGGGGCCGTCCGGGCCCAAGATTTTCTGTCCGCGGCGCGGAGCAACCCAAGTTGAACTGGCCGGTAAGGCCACGCCCTTGTTCAGCGGCGTGGGTCAACCGCCCGAACGACAAACCAAGTTTCGAGGCTCGCGACCGCAACCCTTACCCGTTGCCGCCCCAAGCGGGACCAAAAAGGGTTGTCCGGTTTGACCCGGACAACCCCTGCTTCGCGGTAGCCAGCTACCGCGTTAATTTAATTGGACAGCCGGAAGAAGGTGTTCCCACTGCCAATGACGACCGACATGGTGTTCTGCCCGCCCACCGGCACGATCGGCGGTTGCGGCACGACATTCGCCCACCCACCGGTCACCACCGCCGAGGATTGCAGCGTGAAGCTACCCGCGGACGCAGCCCACGAGAGGATCAAGTTGTTACCGGACTTCGTGGCCGTGATCGTCGGCGGGGTGGAACTTACCGGCGCCGGATGGCTGATGACCGTGTAGAAGGTCGTCTGCGCCGCCGTGTTCCCGCCATCGGCCGGATGATTCAAGTTGTTAACGATGCCATTGGCCGCGATGCAGATTTTACTGGTGGTCATCGCGACACTGGGCTTTTCCGTTAACACAGTCGCAACCCCCGTCGGATCGGAATTCACGAACGGGTAGAAGGAATGCGTCAGATAGGTGATCTTCGCACCATCAAACGCCATCACCCGCGCCGCAACCTGCCAGCTGGCCGCCGGGAAGTTCACGATATCGGCCTTGTTCGCATACGCCACACAGAAGCGATCCAAGGCATCCACCGCAAGGTTGACCCGATTGTTGCGCTCATTTGCAGGACTGCCGTCGCTGACCTGCGCCGCCGTCACAAACGCCCGCGTGCGCGAATCCCAAATCGCCACCCAGACGGCCTCGCCCGGATTGTTTTCACTCACCTCAGGGGTCCGACCGGCAAGGTACACGTAGTAGCTGCGGATGTCGGAGGCAACGCGGGAAGCATCATTACGGCCCGTGCCAAACGTCAGCCCGCTGCTCGCCTGCGGCGTGCTACCTTGGAGGTCGCCCGCGTTGTTATAGAAGTAGAGGGTGTCATGGCACCGAACGACAAAACCACCCTTGTAGGCCGCCACGTTATCCCAGATGTCCCGGGGATCCACCAGGGTGTTGGTTTTCACGATGCTGCCACTCGGCGTGACGATCGCAAAGGTGGTGACGTTGCCCGCGGGATCGCTGTAACCCGTCTTGTCATGAATCACGACCACAAAGTTGCCGTTGTCCAGCCCCGCAACGGTGCCGCCGGTTCGCGAAACCTCCTGCGCACTGAGCGGCACCTCCGCCGTAACAAACGGTCCATACACAAAATCCCACGCCTTGGCCAAGGGGGTCGGCGTCAAGGTGGTGGTGTTCAGCGAAAACAACTGGGAAGCCACATAGCGGCGGTCGCTCGTGTAGATCGGGTTGTTATTCCAGCGGCTGTCCGACTGGAATTCCGTCAATTGCCCAAGCGAGCTTTCCGCAGCCGTAATGTAGTTGACCGCGCCAAGGCGCTTGTCCCCCGCCACCCGCCCAGGATTGCCATTCTGGCGCGACAGATTGATCTGGCCTTTGAAGGGGACGCCAGCATCCGTACTGAAGGCGTAACTGATTTTGGCCGGGCCGCCCGCAGCGGGTTGCAAAGTAACTACGTTGTTCTGGAACGACGAACTCCCATCGTTGGCGAAGGTGTTGGCTTCAACCAGGAAGGTGCTGTCGCCCAACACGCTGACATTGGGCTCCCAGTTGGCCAGGTTCGGGACCTGATCGGCCGGGTTGTAGATCGGCCCATTGGTCACCGAGTTGGCCGGCCCGCTGTACCACACGAGCACATCAGGCACAACGTTGGTCAGGCCCACCGAGGCAATCGCGCCCGGAGCGACATATCCCGGATTCGAGAAGTTGCTCGTGTGGACACGACCATTGTGGGTGCCGGCGGCATCAGCCGAGTAATTGGCCGTCACCGTTACGATGCCCGCATACGCCGGCAGGGTGATGTCAAAACTACCCGTGTTGGGAACGGTAAATGAACCCAAATACCGCTTCCCCTGCGGAAAACCATTCGTGTAGGTCGCCATGTCGGTCAATTCAGGAAGCAGAAACAACTGACCGTTGGCCCAGCCTTGGGGGTCAAGCTCATAAACGTCAAGCACAACTGTTGTGTAGGGCGCGAGACCCGGAGCAAAAGTGCCCGTGAGATGTGGAAAAATATTGGTAGTGGCCAAATTTGGAATGATGCCGTTCGGTGAATTCACGTTCATAAAGGGCGCCGCGTAATTGGTGAAAGCGTCCACGCGATTGCCCAGCTGCCCAGACGGAATTCCGTTGGCATAGTCAAATGGAATCGTGGCATTGTTTACCGTTACGTTCCCCCGGAACGATACCCGACCGCCAGCACTGAGGATCAGCAACTGGGGTTCCAGATTAAACAAATCGGTGGGATTCGGGTAGATCGTCGTGAATGGATTGTTGTTATAAATCAGGTTGGCTTCGAGCGCATCGCTCACGCCGTCGAAGTCAGAACCAATCCGTGCCGTGGCAACCCCGCCTAGCCCATCAAGCAAAGTGCAAGCATTGCTGAACGTGGTGACACCATCAATGGCCACGCCAAAATAGTTTCCGGCAACCACGACGTTGGTTCGGGGATCACTGTAGAGACTGATCTGAGAGTTGCCGGGCATAGCCCACGCACCGAACACATTGCCTTCGTCCGCGTCGTTGACCCCGTCGCCGTCGGTGCCAATCGTAACATTGGAGGCATTGCGGCCAATCTCAATGAAATCTTCAGCTGATTGAAGGCCGTCATTTACTACCGAGAAGTCAACATTCGTCATGCCATCCGGCAAGACGCCATAGAAATTGCCGGCGATCCGGTAACCTAATCCTTCCAACTCACATCCGGCCCCGGTGATGAAGACGTTAAAATCCGCCCGCGGATTCGCCGAACCGGCCGGCACACCGATGGTGCCAGGGAAGCTAAAGGTCGTATTGTCAGGCGCAGAGGCATTCCGGGTACGGTAGGAAGTGATGGCGATACCCGGGGTGGCAACCGTGATACCATCAGCCATATACACCACTTGCTTGGTCACTGGATCCACGCCAAACCAGCATCCGCTGACGCGCCAATTTTGACATTGGCCCCCGCCATTCTCGTCGGAAT
>JADLHS010000578.1 GCA_020848635.1 Limisphaerales bacterium | reverse complement strand
ATGGGAAGGATTGGAAACTGGTCGAAGGGCCAATCCACTCGTCCGTGGGCGGCGGCGGGGATGTCTCTTATGTCTATCGCGAGCAGGACGGCTCCTACGTTTCCTACTTCAAGACGTATCCCAAGTTGCGCGAAGGGGATCGGATCATCACCTACGACAACAATCCCCGCGGCGGCCTGCGCAGCGTGACGCGAAGAACCAGTCCCAACGGCACGGACTGGGGGAATGAGGTTCTTGTTTTGGCCCGAGATTGGCGCGATCCTGACTACGCCCAATTTCTGGAGATTTGCCCGGTTAAAGTGGCCGGCGGCTATGTGGCGCTGGTCAATTACTATGACTCCTCCATCCAAAAGATGTGCCTGCAACTAGCCGCCTCACGGGATGGTATCCACTGGTGGCGCCCGGATCGGCGCCCGGCGTTGCCGAATCCGCCGCTGGGAGATTACGGCGGCGGCATGATTTGGCAGATGCATCACCCCATCGTTGAGGATGGCCGGATGCATGTTTATTATGCCGGCTCTGAGGGAATCCACGGAGAAATTCATGATAGCAGGCTCCAACCCCAGATTAAGGTTGGCGGAGAACTTGTCAGCGGCATTCAGAAGCCCACGCTTCCATTTAACACGGCGCTGTGCCGCGCGACCTGGCAATTCGACCGTTTGTGGGCTTTGGTGCCATCTGCGGGAGGCAAGACAATCGGTGAAGCCATCACGCGTCCGTGCAACCCGAGCGGTGGACGACTGATGGTCAATGTCCACGTCAAACGTGGCGGGATGTTCCAAGCGGAATTGCTGGATCAGAATGGTCGCCCGATTCCAGGTTTTGCGATTGAGGATTGCCGACCAATCACCGGCGACTATCGAAAAGTCGCGCTGCACTGGAAAGGAGGCAAAAACGCCCCGCCCGAGGCAGTACGAATCCGATTCGTAATCCAGCGGGCATTCCTTTACGGATATGCGTGGGAAAGTCAGCAACCCTGAATTTTGATGAACTGGGGAGCAGGCAGAAATTTATGATCTACGGCAAACTTGATTGTTTCGAAGCAATGGGGCTGGCCTCGCTTGGCGACGCGGTTGCGCATTCCGTTGCGTGGATTCGAGGACTGCCAGCCGATCCTAAAGAAGGCCGTTTGGCATTAGATGGCGATCAAATTCATGCCTTGGTAGTCCGATGCATCACAGTCAGCCCCGTAGAATCGCGCTTTGAAACGCACCGCCGATATGTGGACCTGCATTACACCTTGGCTGGCGCAGAGGTCATTGAATGGGCATCGCGCGACGCCTTGGCAAACGATGGCGAATATGATTCTGAAAAGGACGTGCTCTATCACAAGCCAGGTCCAGCGCTGGCGACGACCGTCAACGCGCCCGGCTATTTCTCAATCTTCACCCCGATGGACGCGCACCGTCCTGCAATCCGGATTGAAGGTGACGAACAGGTGTTCAAATTGGTCGTTAAAATTGCGATCGAACGATTCGGCGCGCCAAACCATCATGAACGATTCAAAACCCAACCCATCCTTGCGTGAACGTCTGCGCGCGGGCGAGACTGTAATCGGCAGTTGGCTCAATAGCGGGAGTCCCATCGTAGCCGAATTGATGGCGGCCTGTGGTTTTGACTTCCTTTGCGTGGATGTCGAGCACTCAGCAGTGGACTTGCCGCAAACGCAACAACTCTTTCAGGCCATTCGTTCCGGCCGACCGAATTGCGCGGCGCTGGTGCGCTTGCACGGGGTGGATTACGCCTTCGTCAAACGCTACCTCGATGCCGGTGCGCGCGGGGTCGTTGCTCCGCTGGTGCGGACCCGCGAGGAGGCTGAACTGCTGGTGCAGGCCACCAAGTATCCGCCGCAAGGACTGCGCGGGGTGGGCTTTTGCCGGGCCAACGCCTACGGCTTGCGCCTGGCCGACGAGTGCGCCCGGGCCAACGATGAAATCCTCCTCGCGGTGCAGATCGAGCATATCGAGGCGGTGCGTAATATTGAAGCCATCCTCAGCGTGCCGGGCATTGATGCAGCCTTCATCGGCCCCTACGATCTCACCGCTTCGATGGGAATCACCGCGCAATTCGATCATCCCGACTACCTCGCGGCGCGTGCGGCAATCCTCACTGCCTGCCAGCGCCACAAAATCGCCCCCGGCATCCACGTCGTCCCGCCAGACCCGACTCAAGCGAAGTCTCGCCTGTCCGAAGGCTACCGCTTCCTCGCCTACAGTCTCGATATCACCATGCTTACCACCGCCTGCACGGAAGGATTGGCGGCGCTGAGAAAGTCTCAGACTTGAGAACATCTCTGATGAATACAACACCCGCATTCAAAGCCGAAACCATCGGCATCATCACCCGGCGATTACTGCCCTTTTTGATGCTGCTGTATCTGATCGCCTACATTGACCGGGCGAACATTTCAGTGGCGGCACTCCAGATGAACGCCGATTTGGGGCTTACCGCGCGGATGTATGGCTGGGGTGCGGGATTGTTTTATGTCACTTACATCATCTTTGAAGTTCCCAGCAACGTGATTTTGGCACGGGTTGGGGCGCGCCGTTGGATCGCCCGCATTATGGTCACATGGGGACTCGTGGCTTGCGGCATGGCATTCATTCATACCGCCAACCAGTTGTATGGGATGCGGCTGTTGCTCGGGGCGGCGGAAGCGGGATTCACGCCGGGCATCATTTATTACCTCAGCCGCTGGTTTCCCTCCAGCAACCGGGCGCGCGCCATGTCATTCTTCTACATCGCTGCCGCGCTGGCGTCGGTGATCGGCTTGCCGCTGTCGGGCGCGCTGCTGAAACTGGATGGTATGCTTGGATTCGCCGGATGGCGCTGGCTTTATTTTGCGGAAGGCGTGCCGGCGGTGTTGATGGGCTTTGTAGTTCTCAGGTATTTGCCCGACAGTCCGCCTGAAGCCAGATGGCTATCCACCGAACAACGCGAATGGCTGTCGAAAACCATCGCTGACGAGTCCGCTCACGCGCCAAGCGGACATGTTGGAGGCTGGCGGCAGGCATTTTCCGACCACAAAGTGTGGTTACTCAGTTTGTTCTGGTTGTCGCAGGCTTTTGGCACCATCGGCGTGACATTATTTCTTCCGCAGATTCTCAAAGGTCTTTCCGGCGCGACCAACTTCATCGTCAGCCTGCTTTCCGCCCTGCCATTCCTGCTGGCGTGTGTGCTGATGTACCTGAACAGCCGCCATTCTGATGCAACTCAGGAACGACGTTTTCATCTGGGGATTCCACTCTTGATTTCCGGAGTGTTGCTGGCCATCAGCATCGCCACCGGCAACCTGACGGTCACTTACCTGATGTTAGTGGCAGCCGTTGGACTGAACTGGGCGGTCACCCCTGTATTCTGGGCCGTGACAACCCAGTATCTTGCTGGCGGAGCGGCTGCCGCAGGCGCGATTGCGCTTATCAATGCCGTGGCCAATATCGCGGGAGTCGGCCTGCCACCGGTCATGGGTTACATCAAAGATCAGACCGGCACTTACAACTATGGATTGCTGCTGGTTGCGAGCGTGCTCATATTCGGCGGCTTGCTGGGCCTCGTGCTGGCCCGCAAATGCGCCCCAACGCCAACTGCCCCAACGGAACCTTGAACGATGGAGAATTGATCTGCGATTATTGAATAAAACCGCGGTCTGGAGCACGAAGATCTTCGTTAGCTATCGCCATCGCAAAGTTGATTGCGCCGTGACCAACGCGTGCTTTGCGCCTCTCCACGGGCTGCCGGTCGGCCCTGTCCCCCTCTCGACCACGCCCGTTCCGCTTCACAAACCGCGCGCTCGTCACGAGCGGCATCCGCAGAGGACCGCAAGAGCGGCACGCTTCCGTCTGGCGTTTGTCGTCTTCGCTCCGGCTTCGGGGCTGCTCTTATTTCGTTCCGCCCGCTTCGCCTTCCGCTTTACGCCGCGAAGCGCCAGACCGAAGCGATTCTTGTCTTTCGCATCGGGCGAAGCAAAATGTTGCCAGTGCAACCGAGCAAACTTGAAACTCCCGATGACCTCCTCGCGCAGGCGGAGCACTACGCCAATTATTCCTTGCGCAATATGGGTCGGATGCCGCCCACGCTCTTTCTGGTTGGTCCAGACGGGCCACTCATGTTCATGCCGGAATCACTTCCCGACGATGGCGCAAAAAACGACTTCGCGACCAATGCCCGCCTCATGTGCATTGCGCACGCCGCTACATCCGTCGTCATGGCACTTGAAGCCTGGGCCAAGTTCGCGACGCCCGAGGAGAAGTTCGATGAAACCGAACCGCCGTCCGAGGCTCTGGATCGGCGCGAAATGATCGTGCTCATGGGCGAGTCTCACAGCGGGCAGAAACAGAAGTTCCTGCCCATCATTCGCAGCGGCAACGGCAAGTTCTTTGGTTTTGGAGAATCCGAAGCGCCCACAATGGACGAAATGAAAGGTCGCTTCGCGCAATTGCTCCCGACCAAAGCCCCGGATACCGCCATGCGCGAACTCGCTTTGACGATGCTGAAAGTCAAAGGCGTTGGTCGCGCCGTGCCTGGTGCAGCGCCGCGTTTGCCGCGATCGCGCCGCTGAAATCTCTTTTGTGTAGGATCGCAACTGTCCTACCGCATTTGATAGCATCGGTGCGCGAGAATGCCGTTGCCGTCAATACATCCCAAAAGCCACCTTCGCTTCATTCCAGTCGGGTGTGTGCGCAAGCTGAATTTGTCCGTGCAGAGTTCGCGACTTTTCTCCATCATGTTTGCATCGCGGACGCTCGAAGGGACGCGCTCTATGAACAAGCAAGACTTGAAAACCGGCAAAGTCATGCGAGACCCGAAGGATTCGGGACGAGCGAGGACGGCGCTTGCGCGCGTCCACATCTGGAATCCTGCGCTTCGCCCCTTCTGATTGCATGCCTCGCATCTTCGACAACATTGACACCGACTTGCTCCCAGCACTGGAGCAGACGTTGCTCGTTTCGGAGCGAGCGGATTTCTGCGTCGGCTATTTCAATCTGCGTGGTTGGAAGCAGATTGATTCCAGCGTTGAGAATTGGCCCGGTGGCCCGGATCACCAATGCCGTCTGCTTGTCGGAATGCAGCGTTTGCCGCAGGACGAATTGAGGCAATGCTTGAGTCTCGTTCACAAGGACGAGCCGGTTGACAACCAGACCGCCGTTCGCCTCAAGCGCAAGCTTGCCGAGGAATTTCGCAACCAGCTTGCGTTCGGCACGCCGTCCGACACCGATGAAAACGGCCTTCGTCGGCTTGCCACGCAGCTCAAGTCCGGCAAACTCGCGGTCAAACTTTTCCTGCGGCACACACTGCACGCCAAACTCTATCTGTGCTTTCGCAATGATTTCAACAACCCGCGCATTGGCTACGTCGGCAGCAGCAATCTCACCTTCGCGGGTCTGTCGCAGCAGGGCGAATTGAATGTGGACGTGCTCGACCACGACGCCACGGCCAAACTCGCCAAATGGTTCGAGGATCGCTGGGCCGACCGCTGGTGTCTCGACATCACCGCTGAGTTGATTCAGGTGATCGAAGAAAGCTGGGCGCGTCCCGACCTCATTGCGCCCTATCTCATTTACGTCAAGATGGCGTATCACTTGGCCGAGGAAGCCCGTGCCGGTCTGTCCGAGTTTTCCATCCCGTCGGATTTCCACGACACGCTTTTCGACTTTCAAGCAGCCGCCGTCAAAATCGCAGCGCGCCACTTGGAGAAGCGCGGCGGCGTCATCATCGGCGACGTTGTGGGCCTCGGGAAAACGCTCATGGCGACCGCGCTTTCCCGCGTGTTCCAAGACCCACCGCACTCGCTGGAAACACTCATCATTTGCCCCAAGAATCTTGTCGGCATGTGGGAAGATCACGCCGCGCGTTTCCGCTTGCTCGCGAAAATTGTACCGCTGTCGCAGGCGCGCAATCAGCTTCCTGAGTTGCGGCGCTATCGCATCGTGCTTCTCGACGAAAGCCACAATCTGCGCAATCGCGAAGGCAAAACCTACGCCGTCGTGCGCGACTACATTCAGCGCAACGACTCGCGCTGCATTTTGCTTTCGGCCACGCCCTACAACAAAGCTTACCTCGATTTGGCGAATCAGATTCGCCTCTTTCTGAATGCCGATCAGGCTTTGGGCTTGCGCCCCGAAGAATACATCCGACGTGATTGCGACAACCGCGTCGAAGAATTTACCAAGAAGCATCAATGCCCCGTGAATTGTCTCGCTGCGTTCGAGAAAAGCGAACACGCGGACGACTGGCGCGAACTCATGCGTCTGTTCATGGTCCGTCGCACGCGCTCGTTCATTCAAAAGAACTACGCAACCACGGATTGCCCGAAGTGCGGCACTCCCATCCTTGCGCGGCAGGTGCAGTGCCCGTCCTGCAACGAGCCCAAACCAGCACAAGGCCGCTCGTTCCTGCTCTTGGAAGACGGCACGAAATTCTATTTCCCCAAACGTCGTCCGCGCACACTTGCCTTCCGCATCCGCGAGAATGACCCGGACGATCAATACGCCAGGCTTTATTGCAACGAAGTAGTGGACACCATCCGGGTGCTTCACCTACCGCGCTATGGACTTGCGAACTACCTGAAGGCCACACTCGACGTGCCGCCGACCAATGACGAGGCCGAGGTGATGAAAAACTTGTCGCGCGCGGGCAAGCGTCTCATCGGCTTTTGCCGCACGAACCTGTTTAAGCGGCTCGAAAGCAGCGGTTCGGCCTTCCTGCAATCCATTCAGCGCCACATTCTCCGCAACTATCTTTATCTGCACGCCATCGAATCCAGCCAGCCGTTGCCCATCGGCACGCAGGACGCCGCGCTGTTTGACACGCGAGGTGACGACGCGGACGGCGACACTACAACGACACCCGGAGACTTTTTTGACGGCGGCACGGACCACAGCAATCACTCGCTGAACCTTGAGGGCTGCAACTCCCTCGATGATTTCCGCAAACAAGCCGTCGCAGGCTACCGCTTCCTTCATGAGCATTACCGCAATCGCTTTGATTGGCTGCGGCCCAGTCTGTTCGTTGAAGACCTCGCCAAACACTTGCAGCACGACATCGAACGATTGTTTTCCGTGCTCAACCTTTCTGGCCATTGGCAGTCTGACACGGACGCCAAACTGGCCGAGCTTTACAAGCTCATCGCGAAGAAACATTCGAAGGAAAAGATTCTCATCTTCAGTCAGTTCGCGGACACCGTGGATTATCTCAACGCGGAGCTGCGGAAGCGTGGCGTGAAGGAACTCGCCGCTGTGACTGGCGACAACGAAGACCCCTCCGCCTATGCGCGCCGGTTCAGTCCCAACAGCAACCGTTGCCGGGAGAAAGTTCCTACCGTCGAAGAATTGCGAGTGCTCGTTGCCACCGATGTTTTGAGCGAAGGCCAAAACCTCCAGGATGCCGCCATCGTCGTGAACTACGATTTGCCGTGGGCGATCATCCGGCTCATTCAGCGCGCCGGTCGCGTGGACCGTATTGGCCAGCGCGCCGAGGAAATCCAGTGCTACTCATTTTTGCCCGCCGACGGTGTTGAACGTCTCATCCGCCTTCGTTCCCGCGTGCGCCAGCGGTTGCACGAAAATGCTGAAGTCGTTGGCACGGACGAAACATTTTTCGAGGACGAAAAATACGACCACACCGTTCTCGACCTGTTCACGGAGAAATCCGGCGTCCTCGACGACCCCGACGACAACGATGTGGATCTCGCCTCGCAGGCTTATCAAATTTGGAAAAACGCCACCGACCTCAATCCGGCACTGAAAAGGACTGTGCCTGATTTGCCGAACGTCATCTTTGCCACCAAGCCTTTGTCCGCCGTGCCGATTGCGCCCGGCAAGACCCCTGTCACGGGTGTCATGGTTTATGTTCGCACCGCCGACGATAACGACGCGCTGGCCTGGGTGGATGAGGAAGGCCGCACCGTCACGGAGTCGCAGCACGAGATTCTTCGCGCCGCTGCATGTGACCCTGACACCCCCGCGTTGCCCCGCTTGGAAAAGCATCATGCGCTGGTCCGCACCGGTGTGGAATTGGTTGCCGCCGAGCAGCGCACCGAGGGCGGCGCACTTGGCCGGCCTTCCAGTGCCCGCCGTCGCGTTTACGAACGGCTCAAAGACCATGCCGAGTCCATGCGCGGCACATTGTTCGACATCAAACCCCTCCACCGTGCCATTGAATCCATTTTCTCCCGACCTTTGCAGGAGGCGGCGCGCGAAACTTTGAGCCGCGAACTGCGCACCGGCATCACCAACGAAAGACTCGCCGATCTCGTTCTCGCCCTCCACGAGGAAGACCGCTTGTGCGTTCACGAAGACGACACGGAGATTCGCGAGCCGCGCATCATTTGTTCGCTGGGCATAAAGAATTCTTGAGCCATGCCCCTCGACATCACCACCACTCGCGACCGTCTCCAAAAATTCGAGTTCACGCGCCTGTTCATTGACGAACTCGGTTGGTCGAATCCCAAGTCGCGCAATCCGGTCAAAGCCCAGGTCAAGGAAGCCGCCTACACCCGCACACCCATCGCCCAGCTTTCCGGCGTCGTCGCCTTTGAAGTCACAGCCGGTGACGGCATCCCTGACGCGAAGACCCGTGCCGACATCCATAAGCACGTCACCGAGGAACACGTCGAAAATCTCCTCATCTTCCTCGACAAAGGCCGCACCCAAAGCCTCTGGTATTGGGTCAAGCGCGAGGCGGGCAAAGCTCACGCCCGCGATCATCTTTATGTCAAAGGCCAGCCCGGCGACCTTTTCCTGAGCAAGCTGGCGGCGATGGTCGTGGACATCAGCGAACTCGACGCCGAGGGAAACATCCCGGTCACCGAAGTTGCCAACCGACTCAAAGCCGCGCTCGACGTTGAGCGCGTCACCAAAAAATTCTACGGCGAGTTTGACACTCAACGTCTGGCGTTCGTCGAACTCATTCAGGGCATCAGCGATGACCACCAGCGCCGCTGGTATGCGTCCGTGCTGATGAACCGCCTCATGTTCATCTGGTTTCTCCAACGCAAAGGGTTTCTCGACGGCGCGGATCGTGATTATCTCACCGGCAAGCTCGCGGCTTCCAAGAAACGCGGCGCGGACAAATTCTATTCCGTTTTCCTGAAATCTCTTTTCTTTGAAGGTTTCGCCAAGCCCGAACCGGCCCGCAGCCCCGACACGCGCGCCTTATTGGGAAAAATCCGCTACTTGAACGGCGGCTTGTTCTTGCCGCACCGGGTTGAACTCAATCACGGCTTTCCCGACAAGTCGCGCATCAAGATTCCGGACGTTGCGTTCGAGAACGTGTTCGCATTGTTTCAACGCTACTCGTGGAATCTCAATGACACGCCGGGCGGCGACGATCAGGAAATCAATCCCGACGTGCTGGGCTACATTTTCGAGAAATACATCAATCAAAAGGAATTCGGCGCTTACTACACCCGCCCGGAAATGACCGGCTCCTTGTGTGAGCGCACCATTTACAAGCTCATCCTCGACCGCGTGAACAAGGCGCTGAGTCCCTCGCCCGCGGGAGCGGGAGAGGGTGGCCGCAGGCCGGGTGAGGGTCGCCGGGAATTTCAAAATATTTCCGAACTGCTGCTGAACCTCGACGCGAATCTTTGCCGCGTCCTCCTGTTTGAAGTGTTGCCTTCGTTGCGCCTGCTTGATCCCGCGTGCGGTTCAGCCGCGTTTCTGGTGGCGGCCATGAAGGTGCTGATTGCCGTCTATTCCGCCGCCATCGGCAAGATTCAATTCCTCAACGACACGGAATTGACCAAGTGGCACAAGCAGACCCAGGCCGAGCATCCGTCCGTTCTCTACTTCATCAAGAAGCAGATCATCACGAACAATCTTTTCGGCGTGGACATCATGGAGGAAGCCACGGAAATCGCGCGCTTGCGCTTGTTCCTCGCGCTCGTTGCATCCGCGCAGACCGAAGACCAGCTTGAACCGCTGCCGAACATTGATTTCAACATCATCGCGGGCAATTCACTCATCGGCTTGCTCCGCGTGGACGCGGCCAAGTTTGATAGTCCCTCGCCTGCGGGAGCGGGAGAGGGTGGCCGCAGGCCGGGTGAGGGGCGTGGGGCAATCGGTCAGGAACGGATGATCCTCCAGCACGGCAGCGACCTTGGCTTCACCATCGAAACCAAGACCGCCCCGACCAAGACGGAAGTAACCGCCGCCTTCGTCGCCAAACAAAATGCCGCGCGCTT
>JADLHS010000699.1 GCA_020848635.1 Limisphaerales bacterium | reverse complement strand
TCACCGTGCGCCGGATCGATCACTGGGTCGACATGACTCACCCAGTCCCCCAGCGCCGTTCCCAGACCGCCGTCGATGACCGCGACGCTGGGGTAGGCGACATTCGGGTCGCGCACCGACAGCGTCGGCGTGCCGCCCAGCACCAGCGGCGCGGCACGATGGGCTGCGGCCAGTCGCGGCGGCGCCAGGATGTTACGGACGGCAGGATGTTCGCGAAGCATCGGTAGTGCAGCGCGCAACCGAGGCAGCCACTGCGTTGGTGATTCAGTTGGCAACTGCAACTGCACGATCAGCAACTCCTGGGCGTGCGGGTCCTCGCCGCTTCGCTCCAGAGAAGCGGGGCACCCGATCAGATGCAATTGCTGGATCAGATGCTCGTGACGCGCGACCGTATCGGTCGCCTGCAGCCCCCGGTAGGTAAACAGTGACACGATCAAGCCACGCGGGACGTCGTTCCGTTCGAACCAACGCTCCATGCGCTCCTGCGACAGGCGCAGCCGGCGTTCGGCGTCCCACAGGTGGATGGCGTGGATGGCGCCGACATCACAGCGTGCGCGTGTGGGCTCCCACGTGACCTTGGCTTCGCCCGTCTTCTTGTCCGTGCGTTCGCGGCGGACCATCTCCACCGGGGCATCGGCGATTCGTGCGGCGAGATCGCGCAATGCTTCCGCCGTCGTCTGCACCAACAACTCACCGCCGGCGCCGGTCCCCACGGGCACGAGACGATCGGGGTTGAGCAGCCCGGCGCTCGGGCGATTGGATTTCGCCAACGCATCGACAGCCAGATCGACGCTAGCGACCGCGACCCGGGACTGGCGGAAGACCGACGCGTTGTCCGCCAGTTGACGCACATGCTGGGCGAGGGTATCGCGATGCGCGCGAAATTCTTCGTCTCGGCCCTCGAACACGTCTTTACGTGATCCGCCCGGCGGATGCTCGAAGGCGTGGACGAAGTTTGCAGCCTCGAGCACTACCTGGATCGGCGATACCATGGGCTAGTCCGCGTGAGGGTTAAGGATTGATCCATCGCGCGACGGTGCTCTTGGACTTGCCGAACAGGTCCGCGAGTGTCGCGAGATCGGAGGCGATCTCTGGGTCCTGGGCCAAGGCCTTGGCCAGTCTCGGGAGTGATTCGTTCAACAAGGCGCGTTTCGAGGGGCTCACGCGCTCGCCATGAAGGCCGACCGTCAGGCGGCACAGGTCGAAAAATGTGGGGTCGGTGCTGGCCTGCAGCACGCTCAGGCGCTTGTAACTTTGCACGACAG
>JADLHS010000577.1 GCA_020848635.1 Limisphaerales bacterium | reverse complement strand
TGGCCCTGGGCGGCTTCAGTCTTTCGGGTTTCCTGCAACCGGACCAGTTCACCGGATTCTTCACCGTCATCCTGATCATCTGCGCAGCGTCCGGACTGGGCAATGGCAGCGTGTTCAAAATCATTCCGCATGTGCTCCCGAAAGAAGCGGGCGCGGCCATCGGCATCGTCAGTTGCCTGGGGGCACTGGGGGGATTTGCGCCACCGTTGCTGTTGGGTTTGACGATGGATCATCTCGGCAGTCCAGCCTGGGCTTACACCGGGATGGCGCTGTTTGCGTTGCAATGCCTGGCGGTGAATCTCTGGTGCTATCACCGCCGCTCTTCACCCACACATTGCTGACAATTCAATCCCGGGCAGGCGCTTCCGTCCACACCTCACTATTGCCGATCAACTAGGTCGGCAAATTCCTGATGGCGTTCGATGAACTTGGCGACATATGAACAGCGTGGCACAATCTTCCACTGCCGTTGCCGGGCCTCGTCGAGTGCGGCTCGAACCAAAACGGCGGCAACTCCTCGTCCGCGCATTTCTTCCGGCACAAACGTGTGCTCCAGCATCACGCTCTCTCCTTCGTGGACATAACTGAGAAAGGCGGGAGGTGAATCGCCTACCCGCACCTCGAAGCGCAGGAGACCGACGTTGTGCGTGACGGGCGGCAGATCGCTCTTTGGAATCATGGCAGTGGGTTTGATTCCGCCCCAAGCGCTTGTTGAAAATCCTGGATCAAATCGTCGGCATCCTCAATGCCCACGGAGACGCGCACCAAACCGTCGCTGATGCCGGCGCGCTGGCGCTCACTTGGAGTCATGGTGCGATGCGACGTGCGGCTCGGAATGCAGATCAGGCTTTCAACCCCACCGAGACTCAACGCCGGCATGACGATGCGCAGCCGGCTCAACAGGCGGTCCACTTGGGCTGGATCACGCAGCTCGAAGGAGAGCATTCCGCCAAATCCGCGCATCTGCCGCGCGGCGATGGCGTGATCTGGATGCTCGGACAGGCCAGGGTAGTTGACTTGGGCCACGGCCGGATGGGACGCAAGAAAGCGGGCGAGGCTGTCGGCGTTCTCGTTGTGTCGTTGCACGCGGAGCGCCAGAGTTTTCAGGCCGCGCTCAAGCTGGGCACATGCGTGTGCATCCAGCATTCCACCGAAGTTCACAGCGCTGGCCGTAACGCGGCGGATGATTTCCGTGGAAGCCACGACTACGCCTGCGTTCACGTCGCTGTGGCCGTTGAGGTATTTGGTGGCGCTGTGTACGACCACGTCAAGCCCAAGCGGAATGGGGTTCTGATTGATGGGAGTGGCGAAGGTGTTGTCTATAATTGTCAAGACACCGTGGCGTTTGCCCAACTCAGCCACGGCCGCCAAGTCCACGCAATGCAACAGCGGATTGGAGGGCGATTCGACAAGGATCAGCCGGGTTTCGGACCGCAAGGCGGCAGCAAATTCTGCAACGTTTGCACCCCACGAAACTTCCACGCCGAGCCGCTGCAACTCCCGGGTGATCAACTGCATTGTTCCGCCGTAGAGATCGTTTTGGAAAATGGCGTGGTCGCCGGGCTTGAGGTGAGCCAGCAACAGCGTGGAAATCGCCGCCATGCCTGAACCAAACACGACTGCGGCCTCGCCCTTTTCCAGCGCGGCCAGCTTGCGGTTGATGACCTGCTGGTTGGGCGTGTTGAAGTAGCGCGGATAAATGTTCTCGTTGGCCGGGTTCGGAAACCCGAAGGCGGTGGAAGTGAAAATGGGACTGCACGCGCCGCCCGTGGCCTGATCCAGATGCGTGCCAGCATGGATGCAGAGGGTCGAGAGTCCGTGGTGTTTCGGGTCAATGTTCATGGCGTTCGCTTCGGTCGCGAGATTTTGCGGGATAACGATTTCGTTTCCAAGAGATACTCGCGCAGCACCACCGCCTGATTGTGCGCTTCGTCATGCGCGGAATATACGAGCGTAACCACTCCGTGTGAAAGCGCGTCGCGGAGAGGCTGCACTACCTTCGGCTGCGATTTCAATTCGGCCCGGTAGCGGCGGCGAAACTCAGTCCATCGCTCCGGGTCATGTCCGAACCAGCGGCGCAAAACGTCGCTCGGAGCAACGTCTTTGAGCCACGCGGTGAGGGCCAGCGTTTCCTTCTTCACCCCGCGCGGCCAGAGCCGGTCCACCAGGAATCGGCTGCCATCCTCCGGCGCTGCCGGCTCGTAGGCGCGTTTGATGTGAAGCTTCACCAGGATTCACCTTGGGCGGCAGGTTACCAATCTTTGAATTCCTTCGCGTAACACACCGGGCTGGAGGGTTCGCACGGTTCATCCTCGGCAACACCGGGTGAACCGGACGCTGACGACAACACGTTGCGTCCTGATGGGGCGACAGGCGTAAGGTCGTCCTGAATCCGCCGGAGCGCCTGCGCGGCTTCCTGCGGATCGAAGTCATCGTGCTGCTTTTTCTTCACGCCCATTTTGCTGAGGTCGTAATGCTTGTCCGCCTTGAGCCCGTGCCGCTTAAGAATCTGCGCCGCGCACTGGAGCGGACAACCGTCAAGCGCTATGATGGGCCGCCCGGATTTGGCGGTGCGCACCAACGGCTTCACGTCGCCGCCCACACCGGCGATGCACGACATTTCGGCGACTTTCAAGCGGTCAAGCTTCACGGCAATATGATTTGCCATTTGCGCGGCGCTGGATGCGCCCGAGCAGGAGTAAACCAAGGGCAGCTTCGCATCATCTTTCATGCAGGACCTCCAATGGCCAGTGCGCGCGGGAACAACACGTTGTTCTCCTTGTGGACATGCTGGTGGGTGTTCTTTTCCAATTTTGCCAGCCCGTCATAAAGCGCGCGGAAGGTGTTGCAGGCCCACCCCGGCGGCGTGTAACTGTCCGTCAAATCCTTGAAGCGCACCAGTGCCGCCCCGGCACTGTCGTGCTCGGATTCCAACTTGGTGAGGGAAGTCTTTAGATTGACGGCGGTCGACGCGGAATCACCGTTGGCGGTCTCCAATTTTCGAATCGCTGGGAAAATGGTTTCATCCTCTTCCTTGGTGTGGGCGGTCATCTCGGCATTGAATGCTTCAAATACTTGCCTCACCTCCAGCAGGCGGGGCTCGTGATCGCCATGCACGGCGGCAACTTTGCGCGTCATGAAGTCCAGCCGCGGCAATTCCTCACGCAGGTAGCCGTGGTGGAACTCCTCAATGTGGTCACAGAGTTCGGACAAGCTCAACGCGTCGGGATCAACCGCAGTCGGGTTTGGCGCGTCATCCAAGGCCGACAACATGGCCACCACGGTCGCGGGATCGAGGCCCTTGGCCTGGCAAACTTCCGCCAGCGGTTTCTTGCCGCCGCAACAGTAGTCGATCCCGAGATTTTCAAAAACGCGCGAGCGCGACGGGACGGCGCGGACAATTTCTCCGATAGTAGTTTCAATCGTTATGGTCTTCATAGTTTTCTGGTCTTTTGAATTTATTTCGGTCCTCCACCCCGCGCGGCGAATGGCTGTGTCTTGTGACCGATCCGCGCTACCGCCAAGGCCATATTATTCGCTTTCAACGTGGCTGGATTCACCGGCCTTAGAATACTTACCCTAAAGCTGTATTTCAAGTATAGTTTTACTTGATTTGGCCCTCAACCCGCGCCAAGCTGTCGCACCAATGCAAATCAGCGCCTACTCTGACTACTCGCTCCGGGTATTGATGCAAGCCGCTCTGCGCGGTCCGGCGCGGATCACGGTGGATGAAGTGGCGCAAGCCTATGGGATCTCGCGCCATCATCTGGTCAAGATCGTGCATGACCTTGGCCGCAGCGGTTATCTGGCGACGCAGCGCGGGATTGGTGGCGGATTCACTCTGGCCCGCCAACCCGAGGAGATTCGACTGGGCGACATCGTCCGTTTAGGCGAAGAAACGGAGACGGTGATCGAGTGCATGGACAAGAACCACCGCCCGTGCCGCATTGCGCCCGCGTGCCGCTTGAAAGGCGTGCTGGACGAAGCAGCGGGCGCTTTCTTCGAGGTGCTGGATGGCTACTCGCTGGCCGACTTGGTGCGGCAGCCAGCCAAGCTGCGGGCTGTGCTGGAAATCTGATCCAAGCGCACGGCAATTCAGTTTCTAGGGAGTGTTCCCTGTCCCGGCCTCGCAAGCGACCGCTGTCTATTCACAATCTTAGAATACTTCGGCCCGTAAACCGGCGACTTCTCGCACGCGACCCGCAATCGCGGAAAGGGCTCTCAGCGGCAGGTGACCGCAATCGGGACGGTGGGGCGGGCGATGCGCTGAATAGATCTGCACCAAGGAAATGTTCGCGCCGGCGGTTTTCAATTCCAACAGGCGTTGGGCGTATTGTTCGATCTCCCCGGGAGGCGGCTCTTGCCCTCCGATTTGTGGAAACAGACTTTGAATGACTACCGGGCGCTTGCGCCCGAGGGTCACAATGTTATCCAGCACTTTTTGCAGAGTGATGTCGGGCCGGTTTATCAGGTCCATGTATTCCTGTGTGCCGGCATCTAGTTTGACCCATACTTCATCCATCGCTTTGAACGATTTCAGTTCGCATTGCACGGCTGGCGTGGCCAACCCAGTGGTGTTGGTGATCAGCACGATCTTGAAGGGACGCGAACTCCTGGCGCGAAGATGAACCACCGCTTCCACCACCTCCGTGAAGTTGGGGCAAAGCGTGGGTTCGCCATGGCCGCTCAGGGCCACTTCCTTCAACTCCAAAAATTCCTGCGGCACGTTGCGAAACCAGTCCAACTCGCGAAGCTTGTTCTGCCATACCCGCTCAAGGAGTCCTGCCAATTCCGCCGTCATGACCCCGATGTCAACCGGCCCGTTGAAACCAGGCTCATCCCGGTTCACTTCGCAATAAACACAATCGAAATTGCATTTTTTGTCCGGGTTCAGATTGATGCCGA
>JADLHS010000576.1 GCA_020848635.1 Limisphaerales bacterium | reverse complement strand
GCAACGACCACGGCAACGGCCAATAACTCTCGGGAGAAATGACTTTTAGCGTTGTGGCAAATCCATCGGGCGCCACCTGACCAATGGCGCGAACGCGGGCGACCAGTTCGCGGGCGTGCGGCGAAGTTTGGGCATAGACGTAGGGATTGCGGACGTCGGCGGGGAATTCCCGCCCGTGCAACCAGGCTTGGGCGGCCAGATGTAACGCCACTGCGCCGAGCAGACCGACCACCAGGACCCGCGTGAACCGGTCGCGAAAGGAATCCAGTAGCACCGCCGCCCCCACCCCAGCCAGCAGAATCATGCCGAGCCAAAAATTAAGCGCGCACCATGGCGTCTTGTAGGCAATGACGGTGTAAAGGCCCGTCAGTGCGAATGTGAAGAAACTCAGAAAACGAACGAAGCCCGGCGCCGCGACGCGGCTGCGGTTGCCGCAGAAGCCTGCCGCCGCTCCGATGAGGCCGAGGATCAGAATGGCAGCTTCAGTCCACGGCGGACTCTTGGGCGGATGAAACCAGAGCAGTCGTTCGAAATAGAAATACCAGGGATTGATATGAGGCGAAGCGCCGCCCGCACGGTTCAGCCAGGGCAGATAGGTTTTGAATGAATCCAGCAATCCGGCGGCGTTGGTGAAGAAAGACGTAAAGAACAGCAGCCACAACAAGCCGCCCGCAGCGCTGGCGGCGGCGATATGCCGCCAAGGCGGAGTCCATTTAACCTTTGGAATGGCGGCGGCGGATTGGGAGGACCGCTGCGCCCGCCAGCGATTCCAGAGGCGCGCAGCGACGAGCGCGAAAGTCAGCGCGGCCACGGTCAGCACGAAGGTTTCCTTGGTCGCGAACATCAATCCCACGCCGGCCCCGGTAACTGCGGCCCAAACGGTTTTGCGTGATTGAGCATATCGCCAACCGGCGGCCAACGTCAGCAACGTGAAAAAAACCAGCAGCATTTCATGAATGAAATAGCGGCTGTAGAAAACCATCGCGGGCGAAACGGCGAGGAAGACGGCGGCCCAGATCATTCCGATCCGGCCCAGGCCATCCCCCCGCAGCACCAGCAGCAGGATCAAACCGACCCCGAAAGCGACGGTGACGATGCGGAGTTGCGCATCGGAAAGCTCGAACGAGTTTTTGACGCCAGTGAGCCAGAGGACCGGCAACGCGCAGTAATAGAGCGTCGGTCCGTGATACTCGTGCGGGTCGTATTTGTAGTCCCCCGTCTGCCAGAGCGCGGTGAGTTTGACCGCGTTGAGGCTTTCGTCGTTATGGAGCGGGCGCTGATTAAGTTGCGGCGCGCGGAGAAAAAGCGCACCGGCGATTGCCAGCAGCAAGGCCAGTGCGCTCCAACGATTCATTTGTTCGGCAGAGCGTAAACTTCAATCTCCTGCCAGCAATTCAGGGCGCTCAGATGGCTGCCTTGGGTGTAGCCGCGCACATAGCGGGCTTTCGTGCCTTTGCCGTCAAACACGCGACCGAAATGGCGTTCGAAGTATTCGCGATCCGTGCCGACCCCGAGACCGGAGGAGTTGTCGGTGTCGTTGTTGAAAATCGTCGTCACGCCAGTCTTGAACTCCGGGTCATCAGACACCTGCACGATCACATCATGCATGACCTGGATGTAACGATGATCATGCCAGATGGCGATGGCCTGGATGGCAAAAGATTCGCCGAGGTCCACTTGCACCCATTGCGTCCCTTTCTTCATCTCGACGGTGTCGTAGTCAAATGCTTCCTTCTTGCCGTCGGTGATGGCTTCGGGTTGCGTTTCACTGAACGGCTTCACGCTGGTGGTGACGGGTTTGTTGAGCGCAACATTCTTGGCGCCCTTCGCAATCAACATCGCGGCGGGGGCTTTGTCGGAGTTGGCTTCAATATTTGGGCCGGTGGGCAATTGCTCGGGCGTGCCCTTCAAGGTCGGGGCGGGCAATTCCAATTGCAACGGGGCTTTGTCCTGGGCCAGTGCGGAAGTGGCAGCGCCGGCGGCCAATAACGCCGCAACGGCACAAACACGCGTCAGGTTTCGTCCAAAATTCATTTTCATAGCAGGCTTCATAGGTGAGGCAGGATAACGAATCGCGCCCTTCATTCAAAACGAAATTACCGACGCTGCCGGGCGGGAGATATTCAGTGCCCGCCATTGATTGTGAGCCGATAAGCAGCATCGGAACGCTGCGGCCACGCGGCAGTGGCAGAATGAGCAGCGATCAGGCGGCAATTATATTCAACTGGCGACTTGGGTGAGACGGGAGACGACGCCGTGAAGCTGGAGCGCCAGGGCCTTGCGATCCGGGGCAGGTTGTGAAATGGATGCAAAGGCAACCCGGGCGTGGATATGTCGCTTGGTCATCAACCTCATTAGGTGCGGGAAAAAAGTCATATCGCCCCAATAACAAACGTCGGCAGCCACCGAACCGTCTGGCACTGAGTAGCGCAAGCCGGCTGCCGTCAGCGGATGGTTGGCGCCGACAATGGGGGCGAGCAACGACGATTTGAACGGCAAAACCTCGCTGGCATCCCAGCTCGTCCCCTCGGGAAACACCACGACGACGTTGCCATGGGCGAGCGAGCGTTCGATCTCGGTATTCATCCGGGCGACATCGGCGCGGCGGGTGCGATCCACAAACAACGTGCCGGCCAGGCGCGCGCACCAACCGAACACGGGCCAGTTCTTAACTTCGCTCTTGGAAACAAACACCGCAGGCGTGAGCGAAACGAGCACGAGAATGTCGAGATAGCTGAGGTGATTGCAGACCAGCAAGCCGGTTTGGGGTGGAACGCCAGCGGCCTCATAGCGCACCGAGAAAACCTGCAGGGCCCGGCGGGAACACCATTGCAACCAACGCGAGCGCTCCGGCTGGGAAGGTCGCCCGGCGCGGCGCAGGAGCAACCCCAGGAAGGCGACGAAAAAGAGCAGCAGTTCCACCGCGAACCAGATCGCGCGGCCG
>JADLHS010000575.1 GCA_020848635.1 Limisphaerales bacterium | reverse complement strand
TCATCGTGAGCTGGTTGAAAGTGTTTGGAATCACGGTCTCCGGCACGGGAAAAATCTTTGCCGGACTGGGCTGTCCGAATGGCTGCGACTTCTGCTGCACGTCCCATTTCTTTTCCCGCAAACACATTAAGCTGCTGCCGGAGGGCAAGGACATTTACGCCGTGGCGGAACGTTACCTCGACCTGGATTCCAGCCTCGTCTTTCTGATTCTGGACGAGGATTTCCTGCTCAACAAAAAGCGAGCGATGGAATTCCGCGAGTGCGTGATCAATGGCGGCAAGAAGCTTTCGATCTTTGCCTTCTCCAGCATCAAGGCGATCAGCCAATACACGGTGGAAGAAATTCTGGAGATGGGCATTGACGGTTTCTGGATTGGCTACGAAGGCACCCGGTCGAATTATGCCAAGCAGCAAGGCCGGCCCATCGCCGATATTCTCACCGAATTCCGCGAGCACGGCCTCACGGTGCTGACCTCCATGATCGTCGGGTTTGATTATCAGAATCAGGAGGTGGTGGCGGAGGAACTCGCCGGCCTGATGAAACTCAAACCGGCGCTGGCTCAATTCCTGATCTACGGGCCGGTGCCCGGCACGCCGTTCCACGAACGCATCATCAAGGAGAACCTGTTGCACGATATTTATACCACCGACAAGGACTTGTTCTACCGGAGGGCGGACGGCTTCCGCACCATGATCAAACACCCGACGCTCACGCCTGAGCAGATCGAGGACATCCAGCGCTGGTGCTTCGAACAGGATTTTCAGCGGCTCGGCCCCAGCATTTACCGCGTGCTCGAAGGGCGATTTCTCGGATACCAGAAGTTGAAGAATTCGCCGAACCCGATCCTGCGTGCCAAGGCCGAATACTACGCGACGGAGTTGCGGGTGGCCTACCCGGTGTTTCTCGCGGGCAGACTGCTCGGCCCTAACGCTGCAGTGCGACGCTGGATTGGCGACTTGGAACGACGCATTCACGCGGAGTTGGGTCGCCCCGCGGTCGGCGAGCAATTCAAGTCCGCCCTGGCCGTCGGTGCCGCGCTGTGGACCGCGTTGACGTTGAAAATGGATTGGTTCCAGCATCCCAAGTTAATCCGCACCACCTATCGCCTGCCGGACAAGCGCTGGAGCGCGTTTGAAATGTGGGAGGAGATCCAACGTAAAGTCGCCTCGCCGGGTTTCTCCATCCAGGTCGAGTTGCAGCACGCGAAGCAACAGGTCTGGATGCGGCTGGAAGGCGCGTTGTCCGCGAACGAGGCCGAAGGATTGGCGCATCGGATCAGCGAATCGCTGGCCCGGAGCAAGAACCGCCTCGTGCTCGATTTTAACAAATTGCATTGGGACCCGGCGACCGATCTCAAGCCGCTGCGCGAGAAGCTGGCGGACTACCGTTCGCGCATCCGCGTGGTGCTGCCCGAATTGTCGGCGACCCATCCCGAACTGCTGCTGGTCGCCGGCATGTTTCACCACTACCACGGCTGAACGCCCATGCTGTGTCAGAACCCAAGCGTAATTCTAGTCGTGGCGATGGCTTCCGGCCGACACCGGAACAACCCCATCCCGATGTTTGACTCGAATAATGACCGATCGGGGAGCGCGTCGGTGAAACACGTTGAAACTTTCTCCAACCACAAACAAAACAAAAAAACATGACTGCGACAAATCAACTCGGACCGAATCGGATGCTGGACGTGCGGGAAATCCCGTGTTCCATCAAACACGGTTTGATCATTCAAACCTTCGTTGACTTGAAGGTGGGCGAACACTTCATCCTGCGCAACGGCCATGATCCCGTGCCGCTGCGTTACCAATTTGAAGCCGAATTTCCAGATTCGTTCACTTGGGAACACGTCCACAATCTGTCGGAGGATGTGGCGGTCAAAATCACCAAGATGAAATGGGTCGTTCCTGGACTGCCCAAGGCGGTGTCTGGTTCTTGCGGAAACCACTGAGACGAAAACTTTCCGGCGGCAGCCAAGGATTTCTTGACCCAAGTCAAGGCACTGGCCGCCACCGGGCCTATTCTCTAACCACCGATGAAGATTGCGCCGATCTATTTGTCTGGTTTTGTCGCTCTTTCCGCCGCGACATTTGCACTCCAAGCCCAACCCGCATCTCCTGCACCGACGAGCGCGCCCGATTCCCTGACCGCTGGACGCGCGGTGTATGATCAGCACTGCGCCGCCTGTCATGGATTGACGGGCGATGGCAACGGGCCGGCGGCAGTGTGGCTCTATCCCAAGCCGCGCGACTTCAGTGCCGGACAATTCAAGATCAAGTCCACGCCCGGCCAGTCACTGCCGACAGACGATGATCTTTTTCAATCTATCACGCGTGGTTTACCCGGCAGTTCGATGCCGAGCTTCTCGTATCTCACCGAACCGGAGCGACGCGACGTGGTGCAATACATCAAACATCTCACCAGCCGTGCAGATGCGTCCGGCAAGCTTGTTAATCTGTTCGAGCAGGCGGCAGCCAGTGGCACGCTGGCCGAGCCGGTTGCAGTGCCCGCCGAACCCGCGATCTCCGTGCAGGAACTCACATTGGGGCGGGATATGTTCAAGAAGATGGCGTGTGCGCTGTGCCACGGCGAAACCGGCGCGGGTGACGGAACACAAGTCCCGACGCTCAAGGATGCGTCTGGGCTTCCGGTGCGACCGCGCGACTTCAACACGGGATTGTTTCGGGGCGGTCACGCCGGACGCGATCTCTATCTGCGCATCAATAACGGCCTCGCGGGCACGCCCATGATTCCCTATGGCAGTGAAACCTTGAAGCCGGAGGAACGGTGGGCGCTGGTCCATTATGTGCAGTCGCTTCGGCGCACGGATGTAGCGGTCAACGATCTGCTCGCTCCGGAGGACAGCGCTGTCCGCGTGAAAAAAGTCGCCAAGCTGCCCACTGATCCGATGGACAATTTTTGGGAGTCGCTCGATCCGGTGCGTGTGCCGTTGAATCCGATTTGGCCTGAGCCGAACCAAGTCTATGCCGTCGCGGTTTCCGCCGTGACGGACGGAAAGAAACTCGCCGTGTTGCTCCAATGGCGCGACGCGTTGCAGCAAAACACCGCCATCCGCGTGCAGGATTTTCAGGATGGCGCGGCGCTCCAGTTTTCGCTCTCCGGCAGATATGGCTTCCTCGGCATGGGCGACAAGGATAATCCCGTCAACCTTTGGAGTTGGAAGGCCGGTTGGCAGGCGGAGGCCGAGGGCGGCAGCACGCCTGACATGGACTCAGTGTATCCGTCGATGCACACCGATGCTTGGACGTTCACCAATTACAGCACGGCCGTCAGCGCTGGCAATGTGGTTTCGCAGCCGCACAAGTCGCCCATCGAGGACGCCAACGCCGCTGGCTTCGGCTCATTCAAATCCCAACCGATCAAGCAACAGAACGTCGCAGGCAAAGGCATCTGGCACGACGGCTTTTGGAAC
>JADLHS010000574.1 GCA_020848635.1 Limisphaerales bacterium | reverse complement strand
GGCAAGGCATCCGCCCCGCGTTTCAAATCTTCGCATTGCAATTGCGTCGTGCCGTCCGAGTGTTGAGTTTCCCCGGAATAGTCTCGGCTCAGGGGTAATCAATTATGGTGAATTTTGGCTCTGGGAGATTGCGGTTCAAGACTCGACGGCACGGCATCCGGTTTGGCATTGTGGTCGGCCATGAAATCGAGCGTGAAAACGGGTAGCCGTTTGTCGTCTTCCCGGCCACCGCTGGCGCGGATGCTGCGAATCCATCAGGTCATTCAATCCGGCAAGTTTCCCAACGCCACCCGGCTCGCGGCGGAACTGGAAGTCAGCACCAAGTCCATCCAACGCGACCTTGAATTCATGCGCGACCGGCTGGACCTGCCGCTGGCATACCACGCGCAGAAGTTTGGCTACCATTACACCGCCGAAGTCAGTTCCTTCCCCACGCTGCACATCACGGAAGGCGAACTTGTGGCCTTGGTCATCGCAGAAAAGGCGCTCCAGCAATATCGCGGCACGCAATTTGAGAGGCCCCTGCTGAGCGCGATTCGCAAGATCGAACAATCCCTGCCGGACACCATTTCGTTGAACCTTGCCGACGTGGAACAAACGATCTCCTTCCGCACCCGGGCCGAGCCGGTGTTAAACCTTAAAATCTTCGACGTCCTTGCCAAGGCCACCGCGCATCGGCGTCAGTTGGAACTTACTTATCGCAAAGCCGGCAGCCGCCAGAGCGAGGCGCGCCTGATTGATCCGTACCACCTCGCGAACATCAACGGCGAATGGTACCTCTTTGCCTGGGATCATGCGCGGAAAGACATCCGCACCTTTGTTCCCGCGCGCGTGCAGGCGGCGAAACCTACGGGCCAGACCTTTCCGCGGCCGCAAAAGTTCTCGCTCGAACAGCGTTTGCGCGACAGTTTCGGGGTCCATTCCGGCGCTGGTCAGTTTGACGTTGTGCTCCGATTCAAGGCGCGCGTTGCCGATTATATCCGGGAAAAGAAATGGCACGCGTCGCAACAGCAGCGCGAGTTGAAAGGCGGGGGAGTGGAATTACGGTTGAGACTTTCGAGTTTGGTGGAAATTGAACGGTGGGTGTTGAGTTGGGGGGCGGATGCGGTTGTGGTGCGGCCCAGGGAACTGGCCATGGCCATCCAGGCGGCCGCGCGCCAAATCCTCGCCGCGCGCCCTTGAATATGAGGCGACCGGTCGAAACCGGGATGCGACCATGTTTGCCCGGGGGCGGGGATACGGTTGCGCCGGGGCGGTCGCCAAAAAAGTCCTTTATTGCGGGGGTGCTTACGGCATGCTAGCTTGCAACCGATTAATCTATCATGGCTGACGACAACAAGCATCAAGACAACGACAAGAGCGCGAAGAAGATCGGCGAGTTTCGCCTGCAACCGCGTACCTGGCTGGTTTGGGTTATTATCATCGGCGGTATCGTGTTGCTGGTGACAATGAAAGACCGCTTGGAAGTGCCGCGGGCCTCGCTCTCCCAATACGAGTTCTTTCAAAAGGTGGATTCCAATCTGGTGGCCAGCGCCAGCATCAATTACGGCGCCCAGTCGGCCCTAACCGAAATTGTTGGCAGTTACTATCGGACCAATCCGGACGGGAGCAAAGTAATCAAGGACGGGGGCAAGGCGGAAGAAGTGCCATTTCGTACCAAGGCGCGGTTGACCGAAGCCCTGGAGAATAAACTCCTGACGGTCGAAAAGATCGAGCCCCACGAGGTTAGCGCCATTCTTTACAGTTTGGGCATTCAGCTCCTTTTCCTGGCCATCATTGGGTTGTTTCTCTGGTTTTTCTTCATCCGCCAAATTCGCATGGCCGGCAAAGGCGCGCTGAGTTTCGGCAAGAGCAAGGCGCGGTTGCTGGCCAAGGAGCGCAATAAAACCACCTTCAAAGATGTCGCTGGCGTGGACGAAGCCATCGAAGAAGTCTCCGAGTTGGTCGAGTTTTTGAAAGACCCGAAGAAGTTTCAGCGGCTCGGCGGACGGATTCCCAAAGGGGTTTTGATGATTGGCGCTCCCGGTACGGGCAAGACGCTTTTGGCCAAGGCCATTGCCGGCGAAGCGGATGCTGCATTCTTTAGCATCAGTGGATCGGATTTCGTGGAGATGTTTGTCGGCGTCGGCGCCAGCCGTGTGCGCGACATGTTCGAGCAGGCGCGCAAAGCGACGCCGTGCCTCGTGTTCATTGACGAAATTGACGCGGTTGGCCGGTCGCGCGGTCACGGGCTTGGTGGTGGCAACGACGAACGGGAACAGACCTTGAATGCGCTGCTCGTCGAGATGGACGGGTTTGATACCCAGGAAGGCATTATCATCATCGCCGCGACCAACCGTCCGGACGTGCTCGACCCGGCCTTGCTGCGCCCGGGACGCTTCGATCGTCAGGTCACGGTCAATTTGCCGGATGTGCGCGGGCGGGAGGGCATTTTGAAAGTTCATGCCAAGAACGTGAAGCTCGCGCCGGAAGTGGACTTATCCATCATCGCGCGCGGTACGCCGGGTTACTCCGGCGCGGAGTTGGCGAATTTGCTGAATGAAGCGGCGCTGCTGGCGGCCCGTACCAATCGCAAGGCCATCGGCATGCTTGAACTGGAGGAGGCGCGCGACAAGGTTCGCTGGGGCCGTGAGCGTCGCAGCATGGCGATGTCCGACGAAGATAAGCGGGCCACCGCCTGGCACGAAGCCGGTCATGCCCTCGTCAATGTGATTCTCAAGCACACGCATCCGTTGCACAAGGTCACGATCATTCCGCGCGGTCGCGCGCTCGGGGTCACCATGTCACTGCCCAAGGAAGACGTGCTGAACATGCGCAAGAAGCAGGCGATTGACACGATCATCATGACGATGGCGGGACGCATCGCCGAGGAATGTGTGATTGATGATATTTCCAGCGGGGCCGCCAGCGACATCCAACAGGCCACCGCGATGGCCCGGGCGATGATCATGCACTGGGGCATGAGCGAAAAGCTGGGCAATGTTCTCTACGGTGAGAGTCAGGAATACGTTTTTCTCGGTCGGGACATGATGCGCTCGAAAGATTACAGCGAGCAGACTGCCCGGAATATTGACGATGAAGTAAAGCGAATCATTGACGAAGCCTACCGCGCGGCGAAGGAAATTATTGATACCCATCGGGACAAGCTGGAGATGATTGCCAAGGCGCTGCTGGAGTATGAAACGCTCGACGGCCTCCAAGTGGCCGACATTGTTCGCTCGGGCACTTTCACGCCGCCGCCCAAGCCGCCGCCGCAGATGGATCCGCCCATGGGCGCGCCCGCCGGGACGCCGTTGCCGGAAGCGCCGGCCAAATCGGTGCCGCCGACCCTCCCGGGTTTGGGAACTGCCGCGCCAGCGCCGGCGGCGTAAATCTTCCAACTTTCCTCCACCCCTGGCTTTGCGTAGCCTCAGTGCATGATCATTGCGCCATCGCTGCTGGCCGCCAATTTCGGACAACTCGCCAAGGAGACCGGGCGTGCCTCCAGGTCGGGCGCGCAGTGGCTGCACCTCGACATCATGGACGGCCATTTTGTGCCGAACATTTCCTTTGGCCCGCAGGTGGTGAAAACGCTGCGGCCCCTTTCAAAATTGTTTTTCGATGTGCATCTGATGTGCTCCAAGCCGGAAATTCTGCTGCAGCCCTTTGCCCAGGCGGGTGCCGACCAAATCATCATCCACGTTGAACTGGGGGAGGCGGTTGCGTCCTTGATCTGGAAAATTCGCGCGCTCGGCAAGAAGGTTGGTCTGGCGGTCAACCCGCCCACCAGCATCGCGCTCATCCAGCCGTATCTGGCGCAGATTGACTTGGTGCTGGTGATGACCGTGAATCCCGGTTTCGGCGGTCAGTCGTTCATCCACGAATGCCTGCCGAAGATCCAGCAGGCCAGCGAATGGCGCCGGGAAAAGAATCTCCGCTATCGGGTCGAAGTGGATGGTGGCATCAATAATGAAACCATCGCCGAATGCGCGGGGGCGGGGGCGGATACGTTTGTGGCGGGCACCGCCCTATTCAACCAGCGCAATATGAGGGCGGCGGTAGCTCGGATGCAAAAAATTGCTGACGCCCATGACCCGGGCCTGGCGGACCTGAAGATCTAAGCTTCGGAGCGGTTTCCTCACGCATGAATATCAAATTCGGCACCGACGGCTGGCGCGCAGTCATTGCGGAAGACTTTACCTTTGCCAATGTAGCGCGGGTGGCGCAGGCCACGGCCGATTACTGGAGCGCAAACCCGGTCGTGGGCGCGCAGAAAAAAGTCGTGGTCGGCTACGATCGCCGTTTTCTTTCAAATGAATTTGCCCGTTGCACAGCGGAGGTGCTTGCCGGCAACGGCTTTGGGGTGGTGCTCACGCCGGCTCCAACTCCCACGCCTTCGGTCTCCTTCGCGGTGAAGCAACTTCACGCCGTTGGCGGCGTGATGATTACGGCCAGCCACAATCCACCCATGTTTAATGGCTTCAAACTCAAGTCGCATTACGGTGGGTCAAGTGATTCGGAAACCTGCAAGGCCGTCGAAGGCTGGCTGGATAAAACCCCGGTCCGAAGCGTCAACCTCGCCGCGGCGATCAAAGCGAGGCAAATTCAACTCAAGGACGTTCGCCCGGCGCATTACGCCGCCCTCAAGAGCCTGGTGGATTTCAAGGCGATCGCTAAGTCCAAACTGCGTTTTGCGCACGAAGCGTTGTTTGGCGTGGGCGCGGGTTGCTTCGAGCAATTGCTCGCGGGGACCACCTGCAAAGTGACCACGCTCAATGGCGCGCATGATCCGCTGTTTGGCGGCATCAATCCTGAGCCGATTGAGAAGAATTACGGTCGCAGCCAGGCGTATCTTCGGAACCATCCCCATGATCTCTGCCTGGTCACCGATGGCGACGCCGACCGGGTCGGCGGCATGGACGGGCGCGGCAACTATCTTACCACCCATGTGCTCATTTGCCTGTTGCTCCGGCATCTATTCATCAATCAGCAGGGGCGCGGCCGCATGGTCAAGGCGCTCACCACGACCTCGATGCTCGACAAAATGTGTGCGGCCTACGGGCTTGAACTGGTTGAGACCGGTGTGGGCTTCAAATATATCTGCGCCGAGATGCTCCGAGGTGACGTTTTGCTGGGCGCGGAAGAAAGTGGCGGCATTGGTTTTCCGGGGCACATCCCGGAGCGGGACGGGATTGCCGCTGGTTTGATGTTGCTCGAAATGCTGGCTGTCGAGCGCAAGCCGCTCACCACGCTCATCGCAAGTTTGGAGAAGGAATTTGGGGCGCATCGCTATGGGCGGATTGACGCCCATTTTCCGCTGGAGAAGCGCGGCGCGCTGATGGATTTGCTCAAAGGCCGTCCGCCAAGCCAATTGCTTCGCTCGCCATTGGTGGACGTGAAGAGTTTTGATGGCGTGAAGTTTGTGGCCCAGGATGGTACCTGGCTCATGTTGCGCGGTTCCGGCACGGAGCCAATCTTGCGCATTTATGCCGAGACAAAGTCCGACGCGGGCGTTCGACAACTCCTTCGCTTGGGAATGCAATTGACGAAGCTCGTTTGATTTGCGAATCTGGAATGGTTAGGCAGTCGCCCTTCCTGCGATTGCGAACCCCCGTTGGCGAACCGCTCTTGGCATGGCCATAGCTAATTCCCGACCGATGCGCGGTTTTCCCTCGAGTTGGAGACGACTGTTGGCGTGCATTTGCCAGCGTGGATACAAATGAACTGATAATGAACCTGAAACTTGTTAACCGTATGAAAAAAACCATAAAGAGAGTTGTTGCCACCGCCCCCGCGGCTTTGAAATCAGCGCCCGCCAAAACGGCGGTCAAAACCACTTCAGCCGCAGGGTCGAGTGTTACCGCTGCAAGCCCGATCACCATCGAAGCCAAGATCGACGTGGGTTTTGGTAACAATCTCTTCGTCCGGGGGCAAGGTTCGGGTCTTTCGTGGGATCACGGAATTCCGCTGGAGTGTGTGGATTCGCAAACCTGGCGGTTGATCGTTCCGGCCAAGGACAAGGTCCAATTCAAACTGTTGATTAACGACAGCGTGTGGGCCAAAGGCGAGGATGTGGTCGTAACGCCGGGCAAACGGGTGGAATTAGTTCCCGCTTTTTGACCGCCGGGTCGCTGGGAGAACCCTCGGGGGAATTTACTCCGCGGCGTAGGTTTTTACTCTTACCTGCCGGGCTTGCGGCGGCGAGAAGTGCAATTTTCCACGGCGGTAGTCGTTGATTCGCCATTGGAAAAATGGCGAACATCTTGCCGTTGTGGCTTTGTTACGTTGCGGCCAGGCGGCTTTGAAATCCCGCTCCAGCTTTTGCAACTGCTTGATCGCAGTTTCCGCCATCCGCTTGGCGGTTCGGGTATGGCCGGCGGCCAGGGCCTGCTGCCAGAGCATGAAATGGCAGGATTGGGCCGCCATGCGGGTCGCCAGATCCAGTTCCCGCACGAGCATTTCCCCGTTCCGGGTTTCTGGCCTGCCCTGATTTAGTTGGGTGCGCTGCGTCTCAAGTTCGTTGAGGGCGGCGACGATCCGCCGCTTTGGAATGCGGGCGTAGTATTTCAGACCACTGCGGCAAAAGAGTTCGCGGGTGACCGGAGGCGGCGCGGCGATCACCGTGCCGAAGGGGGTCAAGTTGGCTTCGCGATAGCCAAATTTCTGATGTGCCCGGCCGAGGGCGAGGGTGGCTTTCGCGATTCGCTGGCTCGGGTCATCGTAAATCTCACGGCTCAAAACGGACACGAGCCTTTGCTCGTCATACGGCTTGCTGCACCAGCTCCGCGCCGCGCCAACCACGTAGAGCGGCCAGCTGACGGCCAACGGCTGGGGATGACCACCATCGCCCCAATCGGTGATCAAGTAACCGGTCGCGCCGTGTTTGCGTCCAGCCTTGGCCGCCAGCCGCAGATTCTCAAACGCCGTATCGTGTCGCCCGATGAGCGTCATCCAAGTGGCGGTGCCCGGGCAGACGTAGAACGGCATCGGCAATTTGGAGAAGGTCGCGGCTTCCTTGTCGAACGGATGATTGATCTCGTAACCCCAGTTGAGGGCAATGGCGTCTTTGGGCAGCTCAGGAATGAGTTCGGGGTGATTTAGAATGATGTCGCCCCAGAACATCATCCGCTTCCCGCGCTTCGACGCTTCACGATGAATCTTTTTGAGGAAGTCGAGATAGACGCGGCCTTTCCCGCGCTTTTCGCAAAGCTTCTTGCTCTGACCGCGTCCCAAATCCCATGTCTCATCACAGCCGACGTTGAGGAACTTGCTGGAGAAGTTTGGCAACAACTCGTCGTAAAGCTCGCGGATGAATTTGATCGTGCCGGGATGGTTAGGCGCGAGCGTCGTGGGGAAACGGAGGAAGTCCTCGGTCAAACCTTCGTACGGTTCGGAAATCTCGGCGAGCTGTTTGAGCCTGGGATGTTCGAGAAAGTAGCGCAGGTGGCCGAAGGAATTCTGGTTCGGCACGAGATCAATGCCGAGTTCGCGGCAACGCGCGTCGAGCGTGCGGATCTCCGCCGCTGTGAGCGCGCCCCAGCTTTGCCAGACGGGTTTGTAATTGCGATACGCGAACGTGTGTTCGGTGTAGAGCTGTAACTCGTTGATCTTGAAATCGGCCAGCCGTTCGACGAGATCGAGCAACGTTTCCAGCTTCGGCACGCGGCCGCGCGAGATGTCGAGCATCACACCGCGCCGGGCGAAATCCGGCCAGTCGCGAATCTTCAGGCAGGGCAGACGGCGACCGTATTCGCGAACGAGTTGGCGGAGTGTTGCTCCGGCTGCGCGTAAGCCTCCGGTCTCGCGGTATTCGATGCGTGCGCCGTGCCGGTCAATTGTGAGCGCATAGCTTTCGGGGTGATTCGGCGCGGAATTGGTTCGGACGATTTTGACTGCGGCGAGCGGTTTTAACCTCGGCAGCGTGAACATACCGTGAAGACGCTTGAGTGAGCGCGGATAGGGGAGCAAATTCAATTTCGACATGAGTCTTCAGTTAGCCGCTGAGTGAATGAAGTTTTGTGAAATCAAATTCGTGAACGTCTAGTTGAATTCTCAAGGTCCACGATATGTCCACGGCGGTGACAAAGCTGGCAAGGGAGCAGCACGTATTCGGAAATATCCACTGTCCGAGTTCGGTGGTACATCAACCTCGGTAGACCAGAGCGTATTCGTATCATTGGCGCTCACGAATACGTCCTGCCAAGTGTCGGTGACAAGGTTTGACTTCAATTGGAGCGAATAGGTTAGCCCGGGCGTGCCCTTCGAGAGCCAAAGGTGCATCTGGCTAGGATTGTGGTTCGGCGAATATCGAAGCTGCGGAGCGGAATAATGATTATACTTGGTGAGCAGGGAATAAATATCACCAGCGCGGTCGGCATTGGTGCCGGTGATGTAGACAATGCCGTTAGTGGACGGAATGACGACGGTAACCCGGATGCCGCTGATGGTAAACGTGCCATTGAGTTCGTTGGTTACGGTGATGCCTGTCAATGCTTTCATGGAGGAGTCGTATCTGGGCCAGTCAGCATTGGTGGCGGCACCATGAGCGCAAAAGTAAAACAGGTCGGTGGCAAAATCACCTTGCGCCAGATTCGAAACGTCGAGCAAACGGAAGGCCGGATAGTCGGCCAGCAGTTGATCCAAAGTTAACTGCGCCTCATAGGCAAACCAACTGCGGGGGCGATTCATAAGGTTGCTGACACATTCGCGAAGCACGGCTTCCTGTTCGCCGGCTGTGATCCGAGATTGCCAGTTGGTTGCCAGCATGAAGGCGTTGGTGCGATCGTCCGGGGCGGCTGGAATCCGCTGGCTGACCAGCCATGTCAGGCTGGCAGCTTTTACAGAGTCAGGTGGTACACCATGGCTGCCACCGAAAGTCCAGTCCTTGATCGTGGCACGGCAGTAAGCAAGATAGTTGCTGTCGAAAACATTGTAGAAAATTGCGCCCGTGTCCGCTGTGCCAGTGGTGCGAGCAATCAGCAGATTTGTCTGCACCCGGTCCGTGCTGTAGTAGCGGACACTGGCTCCCATGTTGGCACGGCCCAGCCAGCCCGCCATTTCAAGCACTCCGGCTACGTGTTGGGAGCGAAACCGGCTGAACATGTAGGAACAGGTGCCGCCGCCTGAAAAACCGCCGGCAAATTCCGCCGTCGGGTCAAACAGAACCCGTTGCCGGACATCGCGGGTGACGGCATAAATCTCGCGCAAAACCCTATCCCAAGGCATGCCATTCTGACTGTCCATGAGCCCGATCAAAATGATATTCAAATTTGAGCAGGTGTTCTGAAATGCTGTCACCATACCACCGCCACTGGCATTCATCGTGTAAAGAATCGGCAACGGAGTGCCGTTGGTTGAATAACCCGGTGGCAGATAAACATCATACGTATAGAAGGGATTTTCCAGGCAGTTGACATAACCCCGTTGATTGGCGGAAAGGGGAAAAGGCAGCAGGTCGGCAAATGCAGAGCAGGCGATGAAAATGCTGCCGATCAAAAAAACAGCGTACCAACTTACTCCAAAGCAGCTTAATGCTTTCATGCTGAACCCGATGTTCCACAAGGGGGCAGAAACTGCAAGCTTTTGCGGATTATCTTGGTCTTGGATTTGCGAAGTTTTACGTCAGCCTCAGGAGCGGATGCATGCTTGATTTTTTACTTCGCAATCATCCCGCTGTTGCGCGCGAAGTTGAACAACCCACCCGCATCCACCACGGGACGGACGTCGCCCAACGGTTTGAATTGATACACCTTGCCCGTGGCTTGGACGGTCACGCTGGATTTGTCGAGGTCCACGGTCACGACGTCGCCGGTCTTGAGGATGTCGCAGAGGCGGTCGGCGCATTCGCAGGGATAAAGTTCGCCGGTGGCGACGCAGTTGCGGAAGAAGATGCGCGCGAAACTTTCCGCGAGGACGATCTCGCAATTGGCCGAACCCATCGCGATGGGCGCATGTTCGCGGGAACTACCGCAACCGAAATTCTTTCCCGCCACGACGATGGGATAATCGCTGTCGAGCTGGCCGTCTTTGACGTAGCGCGTGGCGTAAAGCGATTTGGGCAGGCCGTCGAGGGCGTAGCTGCCGAGCTTCTCATATTCCTCGGCGATGGTGGGCACAAGGTTCAGGTATTGCGCGGAGATGATCTGGTCGGTGTCAATATTATCGCGCACCACATAAACCGGACCGGTAAAAACAGACTTCGTCATGGCTAAAGTGTGCGGCGGAGCAGGGGAGTTTTCAATTCCAAATCCACGACGGTTCGGAGTGCTGGTTCTGCGCCGTTCGGCATCTCGCGGAAGTTCTGGCTCGCCAAACCCATCGAATTCTCCGAAAATACAAGTCTTTGAAAGTTGAATCATGAAATTTACCGGCACCTACACAGCGATTGTTACTCCGTTCAAACACGGCCAGATTGACGAACCCGCCCTGGAGCGCTTGGTCAAAATGCAGATCAAGGGAGGGGTGGATGGCATCGTGCCCGTCGGCACGACCGGCGAATCCGCCACGGTGGACTACGAAGAGCACATCCGGCTCATTGCCCTTTCGGTGAAGCTGGCTGCCGGCAAAATCAAGGTGGTGGCTGGAACCGGCGGCAATTCGACCAAGGAAGCGATCTACCTGACGCAGGAGGCGGAGAAGGCTGGGGCGCATGCGTCGCTGCAGGTTGCGCCGTACTACAACAAGCCGACCCAGGATGGGCTCTTCCAGCATTTCCATGCCATTGCGCGCAGTACCAAGCTGCCCCTCATCCTTTACAGCATTCCGGGGCGTTGTGGCATCGAGATTGCCGTGGACACGGTGAACCGGCTGGCGCACGACAGTGTGAACATTGTTGGCATCAAGGAAGCGGGCGGCAATCCGGATCGGGTGTCGCAACTGCGCGCCGCACTGGGGCCGAATTTCACGATTCTCTCCGGCGACGATTCGCTCACCCTGCCGTTCATGGCGGTGGGCGCGCACGGCGTCATCAGCGTGGCATCCAACGTCATCCCGCGCGAAGTCGCCCACATGGTGCGAGCCTACGCGACCGGCAACACTTCGCTGGCGCTGAAGCTGCACGACAAGTTTTATCCCGTGTTCAAGGATTTGTTCATTGAAACCAACCCGTGTCCGGTGAAAGCCGCCCTGGCCATGATGGGGGTGATGGAAGAAGACTTCCGCCTGCCGCTCGTGCGCATCAGCGCGGCCAGCCGGGAGAGATTGCGGAAAACGCTGAAAGCCTGCGGAGTTCTGAAATGACACGCGTCATCATCACCGGTGCCAAGGGCCGCATGGGCAAGGCCCTGCTCGCCTGTGCGCCCCACCATCGGGAACTCGAAGTTGTCGGCCAGATTGATCAGGGCGATGACCTCGCCACCGTCATTGTTGGTTGCGATGTGGTAATTGATTTTAGTTCGCACACGGCGACGGCGGCCATCGCCGAACTATGTGCCCGACAGAAGAAATCGCTCGTCATCGGCACCACCGGCCACTCGAACGAAGATCATTCTCGGATTACTAAATTCGCCGCCGAAATACCCCTGGTGCTGGCGTCGAATTACTCCACCGGGGTGAACACCCTCTTTTGGCTCACCCGCAAGGCGGTGGAAATTCTAGGCCCGGGCTACGACCTCGAGGTCGTTGAGATGCACCATCGCCTGAAGAAGGATGCCCCGAGTGGCACCGCCAAGTCCCTCGCCGAAATTCTCGCTGGCGTTCGCCAACAGCAGCTC
>JADLHS010000573.1 GCA_020848635.1 Limisphaerales bacterium | reverse complement strand
TCGTTCGCTGCGGCTTAATCCTCTGAATGGCCAACTCGTCCGAAATGGAGCCGAAAGTTTGTCGCCGCTGCGGTGAGCCGCTGGCGGGCGACGAACTTTCCGGCAATTGCCCGCGCTGTCTCGCCGCCCTGCTCTTGTCGCCCGAGACGCCTCCTCCAGCCGAACCATCGTCGGTCCCGGTCCTCCGTCGCCTCGGTGATTACGAACTGCTGGAAGAAGTCGCCCGCGGCGGCATGGGTGTCGTGTTCCGGGCGCGGCAAGTGAGCCTCGGCCGCGAAGTGGCCGTGAAACTCCTGCGGGACGCCTGGCTGGCCACGCCAGTTCAAGTCAAACGCTTTCAGGCCGAGGCGGCGAATGCGGCGAAGTTGAAACACCCAAACATCGTGGCGGTGCATGAGGTCGGGGAACAGGGCGGGCAACATTACTTCGCGATGGATTTGATCAGCGGGACGAACCTTGCCGAGGCGACGCGCGAAGGGCCGTTGTCGCCGCGCCGCGCCGCAGAGTTGGTCCAGAAAGTAGCGAAGGCGGTGCAGCACGCGCACCAAGAAGGCGTGCTGCATCGCGATCTCAAACCCTCGAATGTCCTCCTCGATTCGCAAGGCGAACCGCAGGTGACGGACTTCGGGCTGGCCCGGCCAATGGATGACGAGAGTTCGCTCACACTGACCGGTCAAATTCTCGGAACTCCCGGCTACATGGCACCGGAACAGGCCAAGGGCGGCGACGCGGTGGGGCCGGCGGCGGATGTTTATGGCTTGGGGGCTTTGCTGTTCCACCTGCTCACGGGACGGGCGCCGTTTGTGGGAGCCAGCGCGGCGGAAACGTTAACGCAGGTGTTGCAGCAGGAGCCGTTGTCACCGCGCTTGCTGAATCCGGCGGTGCCGGTGGATGTGGCGGCGGTGTGTTTGAAGTGTCTGCGGAAAACTCCCCGCGAGCGTTACGGCAGCGCAGGAGAACTAGCCGCGGACGTGGCGCGATTCCTCGGGAACGAAACCACGCATGCGCGTCCGGAGGGGACGGTGGAGCGGAGTGTGCGTTGGTGCCGGCGCAAACCCGCCCTGGCCGGCACGCTCACCAGTGCTTTGTTGCTGCTCATCGTGGTGGCGGTTGGCGCGCTGATTGCCGCCTACCGCATCAACCGTGAGCGGAACGCGGCGCGGCAGCTCTTATACGCGGCGGACATGCGGGTCGTGCAACAGGCGATTGAAGAAGGCGACCTTGGCCGCGCTCGCGAACTGCTCGCGTACCATGTCCCCACGGCGGCGCAAACCGACTTGCGCGGATTCGAATGGCGCTATTTCAGTCACCGTGCCCGCGGCGATCAACTGGCGACGGTTGAATCTGATGTAGGACGCGGCGTCCGCCATCTGGCGGTTTCGTCGGACGGCCACTTTGTCGCGGCGGGCCGGCGCGTGTGGAATGCGTCGTCGCAGAAACTGGTTCTTGACCAGAGCCTGGACGAAGGACACATGGCTCTGGCTTTTGTGCCGCACAGCGATGTTCTGCTCATCGCAGCCAAAGACGGTTTGAAGCGCCGGGACCTGGTGACTGGTGACGGGGGAATGATTCTGCCCGGCGAAACGAATGTGTCGGCGTTGGCATTCTCAAAGTCCGGGCGATGGCTTGCCATTGGGAGCGACAGCGGTTCAACCCAGGGATTGAAAGTGTATGACGCTCGCGCATGGACCTTGACCGGCTCCAACACGAACCTCTGGTTCGACCCTATGTTTGCCGCGAAGGCGCTGGCCTTTTCGCCAGACGAGTCGGTGCTCGTGACCGCCGCCGGGGATCCCAGAATGGACGCGAGTGAACTCCAATGCTGGGACGTGCCTTTGCTGAAAGCGCTGCCGTTCCCGCCCAACACCGTGAAGAATGCTGCGTGCGTCACCTTCTCGCCGGATGGGGGACAGTTGTTCACGGGCTGCTGGGATGGCATGGTCCGCGTTTGGGACGCTGCGACCCGGACCGAATTGCCGAATCGCCGATCCGTCCAACATCATCGCAGTTGGATTGCCGACATGGCTTTCCTGGCCGGCACCCACCAGCTTGTAACGGCAGGCTCGGACCGCTGCGTTCGCTTCTGGGGAACGGAGCTTGCGGAACGGCCGGTGACGTTGCGGGGACATACGGCTGAACTCCGGGCCATGGCGCTGACCACGAATGGCACGATTTTCAGCCTCAGCGAGGATGGGGTGATCAACAAGTGGTCTGCCCGTTCGGCGCAGCAAGGCGACTGGCTTTCGCAAAAGGAACAGCACCACGTGCCCGTTGGTTTGTCCGCTGACGGGCAGGTGGCGGTGACGCTGGCAGATGGTGCGCTCAAGTTTTGGGATGTGAGCCAGCGAGAGTTCAGCGAAATGGTCCCTCGCCGCTGGGAAGCAAACCAGTTCAAAGAACTTCAAGTTGATCCGGATCGCGCTCAGGAAACCATCGCCATTTCGCCCGATCTGAAGTGGCTTGTCCTCGTCCGCCTCAATCAGCCGGCGCAGCTTTGGAACGTGAGCGAGCGCACGGTGCAACTACTGCCCAGTGTCGGCGGCCCGCTCGCCTTCGCTGTCTTCTCGCCGGACAGCCAGTTCCTGGCTCTGCCGCTGGCTACGAACGCGGTCGCACTCTGGCACCTGAGGACATGGCGGCAGGTGGCTTCGATTCCGTGTTGGGTGCCTAACGAAGCGTCCGTGTCATTTGCCACGGTCGCGGACAGGCTGGCCATCGGCGGACGAACCAACGTTTTGCTATGGGACTTGCAGGCGCAGAGGCGCGTTGGCCAGTTCGCCATGCAGGGTGATCGTTCGATTGCCCTTTCACCGGACGCGAAGCTGCTGGCGACCGGTAGCAGGGATCAGAAGGTACGACTCTACGATTGCCAAACGGGACAGGAGTTTTCGGCCCCGCTGCTGGGCCACCTTTCCGGCGTCGAGCGCGTTTCCTTTGCACCGGATGGACGGTCGCTCGTTAGCGCCAGCCGTCAATGGGTGAAATTATGGAATCTGGCCACCCGGCGGGAGGTCGCTTCCTACCAGCAGCCGGCGCGGGTCCTTCTCACTACCTTCTCTACCGATGGCAGCACGCTGCTGACCTCAGACGGCGCGGGTCGCTTCATCCAAATCTGGCGCGCACCCGCACTCCCTGGGCCTGAACAACTGAACCACCTTTGAATGAACCATGAGAAAGGCTGGAAATATGACAACTCGCCGCTACACGGGGATTCCACAACGGTGTCACAGCATGCCGGGCAAATCATCCACGGATGCTTTCACTCTCATCGAATTGCTGGTCGTCATCGCCATCATCGCGATCCTGGCGGGGATGCTGTTGCCTGCGTTGACGAGGTCGAAGCAGAAGGCCCAGGGCATCGCCTGCCTCAACCACCTCAAGCAACTCCAACTCGCCTGGTTCATGTATGCTGGTGATCACAACGACAAGCTGGCACCCAACCTCGGCCTGTTCTTTGAACCGATCATTCAACTGACAAGCGACAACACCTGGGTGGTTGGCGGGCTGAGTTTTGCGTTCAATGATACCGACAACACCAACATCCTCCATCTTCAAAAGAGTCTGCTCTTTCCCTATCTGAAATTCGTCCCCGTGTTCAAATGTCCCGCCGACCGCAGCACAGGGGCCTTCTTGGGCGTTCGTTACCCGCGAGTTCGCAGCCTCTCCATGAACATCTGGCTCGGTCGCTATCTGCCCGACGGCAGGCTGGGAGACCTCCCGTATGCTGGTGACGACGCCTACCGCATCAACGTCAAACTCAGTGATCTCATTATTCCGCCACCCGTGCAGACGTTCGTGTTCATTGACGAGCGCGAGGATAGCATCAACGACTGCGGGTTCTACGTCGGCATGGGTCGGCGCGGCAGCGATGCTTATTGGATTGATCTGCCGGCCTCCTACCACAACGGAGCCGCCGGGCTGTCGTTCGCCGACGGCCACGCCGAGATCAAACGCTGGCGGGACTCGCGGACGATGCCGCCGCTGCGCCCGGACCAGCCCCTCGTCCACCCTTTCCCCAGTCCAAACAATCCAGATGTGGCGTGGCTTCAAGACCGTGCGACCGGAAGAAAATAGGGCCAGCTTCATCCAATCTGCCAAGTTCTCGGCTCATTCGACCTGCGTATCACTGTAAGCGCCAGCCGCAGCCGGCTGCTGAACGGCCCCGAAAAGTTCTCAAGACTTCTTCGGATCCTTTCCCCGCTGTGCCTGGCTCATTGGGCGGCAGGGCCACGGCCCTCCGCGCAGACGCCGCCCGTGCGCGACGTTCAACTGTAATGTCCGATGCTATTTCCGGCTTACTATGGAGACGGGCATCGAGTTGGTGCGGTCGAGAGGCTGCAGTCGGTGATTGCGTGCCCCTGTTGAACCAAAAAGGAAACAATCCGGCGTTCGCCCGGCCAGTCCTGACGATCAGGCGACAAGGCCAGGCGAGCCGAAAACAGAAAGGCAGAGTAAACATTATGAAACAGTTCGTTCAAAACTTGAGGATTTTCCGGACAATGCCCGGACGGTTTCTCTCGGTGGCGGTCGTCGTAGCCGCGGCTCTCACATTCAACACCCAGGCACAGGCCAATCCCGGCCAGGGAGCGGTTGTAACACACATAAACCCCGATGCTACCGGCAACTTTTTTGCCGTTTCCCCTGATGGTCAGTTGAGGCTCGATGTTGTCCTCTCGGGGCAAGGCGACTTTCTTCGCCTCAATCCGGACGGGACGCTGACCTGGCAAACCGCCAATCCGAAGGCGCCCATGACGGTCAGTGTCCTCATCGACGGCGGTTGGGTGCCGCTGTGGGCGGGCACCGGATCCATGCATGCAACCGGATTGGTTGTGCAAGAGGGCGACGGTTCCTTATCCGCCACTGGTGAAGCCAACTATCTTCACGTTGAGGGGAACCTCACGAACCAGCTGGATGGCAGCACGTGGTCGCTTCTGGTGGTGGCTGTGCAACAGGATTACGAGTTCAAGAAACTGAAGATCGCACTCCAGCCGCGGTGAGCCGGAGCAGGACGGCGGAATCCAAGGAGCGGGCATCGCCGGCACATAACGGCGATGCTCGTTCCGGGGCGGGCCGCTCTGGTTGACCGTCTTTGACGGCGCTTTGGAGGTGACCGCCGTTACCGAGTCGTATGAAGCATTTGAACCCGTTCCGTGGAACCAAGAACTGTAAACCCTTCATGAAAAACCTGACTTCAATCCAACCAAAAAACCAGCTGCTCTGCCTGTTGATGAGCCTCTTGTTCACCGCTGCGCAGGCTCAAACTCCAATCGAACTCACCTCAATTTCCACGACCACCAACGGCGTTAGGGTGGCGTGGACTGATCCCGGGCCGGGTCAGGCCTACACCGTTCAGTTCCGCGAGTCACTCACGAGTGGCGCGTGGCGAAACGGGACGATGAGGTATCGCTGGCCTTGGCCGTTCACCCATTGGGGCGACGCGCCGCGCAATCTCCCCGCAGCCCGATACTACCGCGTGCTCGCCCAATCGCCAAAGGATTGAAATGACCGGAGCGCAGCGGAGCGTCATTCCAATCCGTGGTTGAACCCGCCCGGGAAAGTTTTGGAAGTCGTCCCTTGCCTTTTGCTTTTGGCCCGCTGCCCTGACCGAACCCCGCGCTGCTCACCCGTACCGTGACGGGGCCCGCGCTCCACTCCGTGCGGCACCCTCCCGGGTTGGGGGGCGCGTCCGGTTCGGGGCGCCGCCCGCGGGCGCGGACGCCGCGGCGGCCCGTTTTCCCGCCGCGCGAGCACACCCCGCCGGTCAGCGCGGCCCGGCAGATTTGGCCGGGCGCACTCGCCGCTCAACTTTCAACGCTCAACCGCCTTCCCCTCACGGCGGTTTGCGGGCCACGCTGCCCAGGCACCGCATCCCCTTCCCGCAGCCCGGACACTGCGGCGGCGGGACGGGTGGCGGCGGAACGGCGAGCGGGGCGCGCCAGTCCAGCAACGCGTGGATGCGTTCCCGCCTGGCCCGGGCGGCGGCGCCCAGCCACCCGGAGTGGCGCACGCGTTGAAAGCCTTTGGGCAACACGTGTTGCAATACGCGCCGCACGAACTCCGGCCCGCTGACCGTGCCATGTTGTTGCGCGCCGCCGTTCGCCCGGTAGCGAAACGTCACCGTCTGCGCGTCCCACCTTTCCATCTGGCTTTCGTGCAGCGGCGGCCGGCACAGATACGCCGCCAGATATTTCAAGGCCGCTTCGCCCGAGCCCACCGGCTGAATGTCCGCCACCCATTTGATCCACCACGCTTTCGCCGGCACGGCTTGGAACAAGCCGGGTTGGTTGGCCGTGAGCCACGTCTTGAGCCGGCCCTTGAACCGTGCCGCCAACTTCACTTGCGGCAGGAAGAACTGCGGATCCTTCACGCGCACCCAACGCAGGCCGTTGGCCGTGAGCCCGCCGCCGGGCACGAGCAAATGGACGTGCGGATGGTAGCGCAGATCCCGCGTCCAGGTTTGCAGCATCGCCGTGAGCCCGAGCTCGGCCCCGAGATGTTTGGGTTGCGCCGCCAGGTCTTGCAGCGCGCCCGCACTCGCCTTGAGCAAGGCGCCATACCATTCGCGGGGCGCGGCGCGAATGGGCGCCCGCAGTTCGGCCGGCACGGTGAGCGTGACCAGGAAGTACGGCACGGGCAGCAGGCGCGTGCGTTGCGCGGCCAGCCACGCCGCCGCGTCGGCCTGCCCGCAGCGCGGACAGGCGCGGTGATTGCACGAGTGATACGCAAAGTGTTCCTGGCCGCAGGCGCAGCGATAGCGCTGCCCGCCCAGCGCCGGAGTCCGGCACCGCAGGATCGCCCGCACCGCCGCGGCTTGTTCGGCGGGGATCAACCGTCCGAACTTCGCCACGTACGCCGGCCAGTGCGCCGTTAATAGCTCCGCCAGCACGGGCGGCGTTACGCCACCGCCCGCTGCAACACCGCCAGCGCCGCCCGCGTGCGCGCCTCGTTGAGCGGCGTCAGGTGCGTGTAGATCAAGGTCGTCTCCAGCGACGCGTGCCCGAGATACTGGCTGATCAACCGCAGACTCACGCCTTCCTCCAGCAGATGCGTCGCGTAACAATGGCGCAACGTGTGGACCGTGGCCTCGACCGGCAGCCCGGCCGTGGCGCGCGCCAGCCGGAACGTGTTCTGCACCGCCGACACACTCAGATGCGTCGTCGCGGACTGCGCCGCGTCCGCCGGTTGCGCCCGCTCGCGCCAGCCCGCGGTCGGCCCGGGAAAGAGGAAGCTGGGGTGCCGGTGCGTTTTCCACCACGCGCGCAGTTGTTCCACCATCGCCGGCGTCAGCGGCACGAACCGGTCCTTGCCGCCCTTGCCGCAGCGGACATGCAGCCGTGGGGCGCCGGTGGCGGTATCCCGGAAATCGCGCCGTTCAATCCGCACCGCCTCGCCCACGCGCAGCCCGGTGTGATAAATCAAACCCAGAATCGCGCGGTAGCGCGGCAACGTGACGGCCCGGAGCAACGCCGCCACCTGCTCGCGGCTGAGCACCAGCGGCAAGGTCTGCGGCGGCGCAATGCGAACTTCCTCGAACACCGTCCAGGCGGGGACGTGCCAACAGTCGCGGAAGAAACTGCGCAGGGCACAGCGGGCCAGCTTCATGGCCGAGCCGCCGAACTTTTTGTGCTGGCGCAGGAACAGGAAGTAGGCGCGGACTTGATCCTCGGTGAGCGTGGCCGGGTCGCCGGCGTAATGCTCGCCGAGCTTGCGCACATAGCGGACGTATTCGTCCTTGGTGGGCTGGCGGTAGTCTTTGAGTTGGACAAAGTCCGCGAACTTTGCGAGGGATGGATAGGTAGAAACGGTCGTGGTATTAATCATAGGTGGCGAGTGTGCCCGTGGATGCGGAGCCACCCTCGCCACCAAATTCAAAAATCATCCGCGCATTGCAACCCATGAAGCACCTGAACCCCACCGCCGCCCGTCAGGTCCGCCGCGTAGCGGCTGGGTTCAACCGGCAGCCACACCCAACCGCGGCAAGCTCCTCACCAGTTATGTGAAAGGCCAGTTCACGGTCAACGACCAGAATACAACCTATACGAATTGGGGCATTTCCAGCTGTGCCGTCGCGAGGTATGGGATCATCTCCCGGGTGTTCAATTATGAAACGGTTGATCCGTATGGTCTCTCCATCACCAACTCCGCGCTTCTGATTTTGCCCGTGGGCACGAACGGGCCACTGCCGCTGATCAGCGAGCACCACGCGACACGCGTGATGAAGAGTGAAGCGCCTTCGCAACCGGGATCCGGAGACCGTTGGGCGTCCGTGTTCGCATCCTACGGTTATGCGGTGGTGGTGCCGGACTATCTGGGACTCGGAAGCTCACCCGGCTACCAAGCCTATCTCCATGCCCCAAGCGAGGCCGCGTGCGTCGTGGACGCTTTGCGGGCGGGAAAGGCACTTTGCGCCAGCAACAACGTCACCCTGAATGGACACCTCTTCCTCACCGGCTATTCCCAGGGCGGCCACGTGACCATGGCCGCGCACCGCGAAATCGAGACCTTCCACACCAACGAGTTCACCGTCACCGCCAGTGCGCCCTGCGCCGGTCCCTATGACCTCGGCGGCGCCATGATCGAATCGCTGCTGACCGATCCCGCCTATCCCACCCCGTTGTATTTTGCCATCCTTATGGCGGCCTATCTGCCGATTTACCAACTGGGGGACACGCTGGAGGAACTCCTCGCCGAGCCATATCGGAGCACGCTGCCGCCGTTGCTGGACGGCGCCCACTCGGGTTTACAACTCGCCCTCGCCATGCCCGCCGACCCGATCGACATCTTGCGGCCCGACTACCAGGCGGACTTCCGGACGAATGTCAACAACCCGTTCCGTCAGGCATTACTCGCGAACAATACCTATTCGTGGACGCCCGTGGCGCCGGTGACGATGTTCCATTGCCAGGGGGATCTCGATGTCGTCCCTGCCAACGCGGAAGTGGCCTACCAGAGCTTCACGAATCGCGGGGCTTGTTGTGTAAGCGTCGTGGACCCGGGCGCCCCGACGCAGTCTAACCATCAGGATTGTTACAATCCCAGTCTGTGCGGGGTCCTGACGTGGTTTGAAACGCTCCGACAATAGGCGGGTTCAAGTGAATCATTCCCGCAAGGACGGGGCCGTCACAACCATGAAACTCGGAATTGCGATCATCATGTTGTCGAGCCTGGCTTCGGTGTGTGCCAGCCTTGCCGAAGCGGAAACCGACTCAGCCCGTGGCTTCCGGAGCCCGGCGGAAATGGAGGCTTTCGTGGACGGCGTGATCGCCGCCCAACTGGAGTCGCTGCACATCCCCGGAGCCGCCGTGGCCGTGGTGGCGGACGGGAAGGTGTATTTCGCCAAGGGCTACGGGTACGCCGATCTCGAAAAAGGTCGAAAGGTGGACCCGGAAGCAACCCTGTTCCTCATCGGCTCGGTCATCAAGCTGTTGGCACCCACTTTGAAGAAAACGGAGCCAACGTGCGCGTCGTCGGTTGCACGTTTGCGGACAACTACGAGGGCGCCTTCTGGGTCGTGCATGAAACCGGACACTTCTTTAGGCTTTACCACACCTTCGGCGGATGCACATGTGGCGACTGCAACTATCCCAGTGCCAGTGACGACGGCCTTTCCGACACCCTGCCCGAGGGCGATTGCTGGTCCCTCAACCAAATTGCGGTCGCAAATTTTGGTGGAACAAGTTACGCCGACCTGCCCCCGGACCTGCAACGGAAGATGGATGACACTTATTACAACGTCCTGTCCTACCACAACGTCGCCAACAAGGACGTGGAGGAAAACCGGATGACCGCAGGACAAGCGTCGCGCCCGTCTACAATTTCTTGCGCACAGTTTTCCGCCAAAGCGGTTCAATTGCAGTTTGAGACAGGCGCGACGCGCGCGACGCCTGTCCTGCTTTGGTTGGCGCTCTTCTTTGGCCTATCCACCCTCAACTCTCAACTGCCTTCGCCCAAAGCTACTCGATTGACTGGTACACAATTGACGGCGGCGGCGGCACGAGCACCGGCGGCGTGTATTCGGTCAGCGGCACGATTGGCCAGCCCGACTCCAGCGGGCCGATGACCAACGGGCAATACTCCGTGACCGGCGGCTTCTGGGCGCTGCCCACGGTGATTCAGACCGAAGGCGTGCCGACGCTCACCATTGCGCCCGCATCCCCTAGCTTTGCCAACATTTCCTGGACGCCCGTCGCTGGCACGAACTGGGTGTTGCAGGAGCGTCTGAGCCTCAGCACCGGCAGTTGGACCACCTCGCCCAGTGGCTGGACCAATCCCATCACGGTGCCCGCCGCGTTGCCGGCCAAGTTTTACCGCTTGATCAAACCATGAGACTCCTCGCAAATGCACCCAATCCCGAAAATGATGGGGCGGCTTGATTCGCGCCCCGGTCGCCCGGGGATCGGCTGCGGCCGCCACGGGCCAGCGGCCAATCGAGCCGGGAATCCTTTGATTCAAGTCAAGGCGGGGACTGTTTGCGGAACTATCTTCTTCCTTGAAGATGCAACTGCGCTACGACGAGGATTTCATTGAAGCCGCCGCGTTTCTCTGCACGAGCGGACAGCGCAAGAGCGTCCCTTCGCTGCAAATCGCCCGCTTCCATCGCGAGCGCGAGAAGCTCTATGCCATCCTGGACCCCGACGAGCGCAACACGAGGTTCTTTAAGTTGCACCTCGACTGGTTTCGCGAATGGGGTCTGGAGAAACTCATCACGGACTTGCTGAAGGAATTCCCGTTGCTGCCGGAGAAACTGAGCGTGCTTGCCGTGCGCAAGACCCGCAACAAGAACGACGATGGCGCGGAACTTTACGTCAACGAAACGGGTCAGCGCAGCGCCATTCTCGCATTGCGTCCGGAGTCCTTCGTGCGCGATGCCGCCTTG
>JADLHS010000572.1 GCA_020848635.1 Limisphaerales bacterium | reverse complement strand
GTGGTCAGCTCGGCGTCGGTCTTGTCGAACTTGCCATGCCACTCGTTGCGTTCGGTAGCGAGAATTTCGACCTTCTCCTTGACCTTGAAAAAATTGAGCGCACCTGCTGCCAATCCGGCGAGGATTGCAATGATTAGACTGATTCGAATCAACATGGCTTTGTCTGATTGATTGCTATAACCGAGCCAGACTAGACGGTGGTCGAAAGGGTGTCAACGCTCCTTTGAAAAGTTTTGAACGCTGACTGGCACCGAGTCGCAGCCCGCGTCTCAACGCCGCCACCAGCTTGTTTTGCTCTTGGGTTTTGGGGAATCGGGCTGATTGTATTGCTGGACTAGCAACTGACTGCGCGAGGCTTCCAGCACCGAAATGAATTCATCGTAGCTCAGGAACCGGTCCGCCGGATTTTTCGCCATCACCTTGACCAACGCGTCACTCGTCGGCTGGGTCACCTCGTGGAGCACCAAGTTCGGCGGCGTGAGCGGGGTATGGACGTGCGCGCCCACCAACTCCTCCACCGTTGGCGCATCAAACGGCACATGGCCGGTCAGCGCATGATACAAGGTGCAGCCGAGGCTGTACATGTCCGACAAAAAAGTTTCCTTTTCGCGTTTGATCTTTTCCGGCGCCACATAATACGGCGTGCCCTCCGTCACCGACCCGGTTTCCGCCTCCACATCGACGCTGCGGGCCAGCCCGAAATCCACGAGCTTGGGTTCGTTGTCGGCGTCGAACAGGATGTTGCCCGGCTTGATGTCGCGATGGAGCAGATTATGTTTCAGCGCGAGATCAAGGGCGGAGGCGATCTTGATGCCGATATCGAGCACATTCAACTCGGCCACGCGCGTCTGCTTTTCAATGCGGTTGTCCAAACTGCCGTGGTCTGCCAGCTCCATTACGAGGTACACCTGGCCTTCGTATTCGTCGAAGGTGTAGATGTGAATGATGTTGGTGTGGTTAAGCCGGGCGCAGGCGCGCGCCTCGCGATAAAAATTATCCATCGCGAGCTGATCGCTCATCATCTCCTTCTTGACGAGCTTCACGGCCACGAGCCGCTCCAGCACCGTGTCGAACGCGCGATACACCGTACCGTTGCCACCGGAGGCGATCACGTTGCGCAGTTCGAACTGCCGCAACATCTTCGGCATCATGATCGCGTGGCCGCACTTGGAGCAGGGCACGGTTCCCAGCGGGGGCAGATCGCCGGGAATGAAGACCTTCGTCTCACACTGCCCGCAAGTGACCATCTTCAACATGTCGCTCGCACTCATTGCATTTGAAACCTACCACGACTCCCGTCCGCGACAAGCCGCCAAAACCACAAGATCGGCGGCTGCCGCCAAGCCGGTTGCCCTGCTTGTAATGGTTTCATCGCGCCACGTCAAAGTTGAAAACCGCCGGCAACTTGATTGATTTTTCTTGTGCCGTCGCCGCAAACCCCCTAAGTCGCGTCTGCGATTTGCGCTTGTCATGACTAAAAGACACCTCCAGTTGCTCGCGAAACAACACGGCACCCCGCTCGTGATCGTGGATCACGACGAAATCCGCCGCAATTACGCCGAGTTCCGCCGGCACCTGCCCCAGGTGCAATGCTACTTTGCCGTGAAGGCCAACGCCGAACCCGCCATTGTCCGCACGCTCTACCAAGCCGGCGCAAGTTTCGATGTCGCTTCGCTGCCCGAGTTCATGCTCGTGTACGCGAACATCAGGAAACTGCCGGCCAAGGTGCGGCAGGATTTTATCTGGGACAAGATCATCTACGCGAACCCCATCAAACCCCGGGAGACCCTGCGGGCCCTGGACCAATACAAACCGCTCGTCACGTTCGACAATCTCGCCGAGTTGCAGAAGATCAAGCAATACGCACCGCATGCGGGCGTGGTCGTGCGCCTCGGGGTGGCGAACACGGGTTCCCAATGCGAACTCTCGAACAAGTTCGGCTGTCCGCCTGGGGAGGCGGTGGATCTGATTGTCGCCGCTTTCAAGCTGGGCTTGGTCGTCGAAGGCCTGAGTTTCCACGTCGGCAGCCAATGCACGAATTTCGAAAATTTCGTCCAGGCCCTGAACGCCGCCGCCGCCGTGATGAAGGAAGCGCGCGAGCGTGGTCATGAACTCAAGATCCTCGACATCGGCGGCGGCTTCCCCGCGCCGTACAATAAACACGTCCGCCCCTTCGGCGAGCTCGCCCGCGTCATCAACGCGGAGCTTGACCGCCTCTTCACCAAGGACATTCAGATTCTCGCGGAGCCGGGACGCTTTCTAGTCGCGACCGCCGCCACGGCTGTCGCCCGCGTCATTGGCAAGGCGGTGCGCGATGGTAAACGTTGTTACTACATTGACGACAGCGTTTATCACACCTTTAGTGGCATTATCTTCGACCACTGCCAGTATCCTTTGCAGGCCTTCAAGTCGGGCAAGAAGGAGGTCTGTGCGGTTTTTGGCCAGACCTGCGACGGGCTGGATTGCCTCTCGCAATCCGAATTGTTGCCGGAGTTGGCCATCGAAGATCTGGTTTACGCTGAAAACATCGGGGCGTATGGGAGTGCGTCCGCGACTTACTTCAACGGCTTCCCGCCGGCCCAAATTGTCCACGTCAACCAGTAGCGATACCGCCCGTGCGCCGGACCAATCGCCACGCTTGACCCGGCGGCGCGGAGCCGCGAGAATGGCGTGGTCGTTTTGGGGGCGTACTGGTTTCGACCTGAGGGGAGCGCCAGAGGCGGCATGCCGAGGACGATGCGTTGGCCTCGTTAAACATCGCATCAAACAAATAAGCTAACGAAGAATTAGCCCTCGCGGCCTAAGTGCCGTGACGTTCGCCGGGGGACACCTGCTACCCCGGATGAACGCAACAGCAGGCATGGTGGAAGGCGGAGACCGCGCGCCCAAGCCGAGAAAATTCCATGCGGACTAAGCAGTGGGACTCGAGTTCGGGCGTCATCCCATGGCCGACAATATATCCCGGACTAAGCATGTAGTCGCGGCTGGGGATTCAATCAGGGACGGGGGTTCAACTCCCCCCGCCTCCACCATGTTTTACGGGCCTTTGGTGATGATTACTGACATGACGTGACAAAGGTTGTCAGTTTCCGCTTAGGAGCGAATCCCGCTGAAATCAAAAACGGGAAAGGTATTGAGGAGCAGAAAACCTTCGGCGTCCACAATCCCGGCTGGGCTTCACACAAAACCCTCGGTACCTTTTCGCTTTGCATATGACCTCCTTCACTCTGCCGCCCGACTACTCCCGCATCAAGCGGGTGAACAATTTTCATGAACTGGTCACAACCCCTTTCGCCGACGGCATCAACGCCTTCTGCTGGCAGCGCACATTGCCGAGCCATTTCCGCGAAGTCGTGGAACAGCTCGGCGGCAGTGAAGGGATCACCACGCTGGAGGAAACACGACTGCTTGCCCTCCCCGTGAGTGCGGCGGGCCGACGCGCCATTGACATTCTCCTTGCCGACCAGCGGCTGCTCCGGGCTCACGGACATTCCCCCGTTCTCGACTGCATTCGTAGCTATCCCCGCACCGAGGATCCCGGAGCCGTGCCCACCGATGTCTATTCGTTCCATGCCGACAGCGCCACGGTGGAAACTGATACTTATCTTTGCACTTATCACGGACCGTCAAGCGAGGGCCTTCGGAACGACGAGGCCCAACGGCGCGTGGACATCCCCGAAACCCGCGCCCAACACCTTAAGCTCTTCGGCGGGAATGATGACGACGGCTTTCGTGAATATCTGAAGGAAAACTGTTACGACCTCCACTACGCCCCCATCCCGCAGGCGCAGCCTTTTTCCTTCGGTTTGGGCAATCTGTGGCGCATTGCCGTGGAGTATCCCGGCAGCCCGGTCCCTCCTTGCATCCACCGCGCTCCCGAAACCCGACCCGGCCAATCGCCGCGCTTGCTGCTGATCAGTTGAAAAAACTCGGAAGCGTGCGCCGTGGCAAACTGCGCTCCAGGTCTTAACACAGTGAGGAAACTGACCAGGCCAAAGTCGCCCACAGATAGAGGGCGAATACCGTGGATTTGCCTCCGGCTTGCCGGCCCCGATCCCGCCACTGCATGGCGTGCGAGCTCGAAAAACAGCTTGGCTATGAGGCCCCGACCGCAGGAGTGTCGGTGCCGGCGAACCTCTTTGACTCGTCAGGATTCTTGACACCACTGCCCCAACCTCGCCGTCAGCCATCCGGTTGGACATCCCCCTAGCCGGGTCATTGTGGCCACAAGCCTTAGGCATTCTGCACTGGTTTTGTTCATTTCCCCAATCATCACCCGCATCGGAATCGAGCTTGGCATCATCTCGTCTGATCCCAAGCGGCGCTGGCACGCATGCTGCGAAGGTCGCCGGGAGGTTAATAAGGCGGGCCTTAATCAAAAAGCCCCCGTGTACGAGGTGCGTGATGGAAGTTTAGCGGTGCCATCCGTTCCGCGAGAAATAGCCGGATTTACAGGATTTAATTATGAAGAATTCAAACTCAACGGGCTCACCGGTTATGGGCTTTTCCCCGTGGCAGCAGTTGAAGAGCAAACGGATTTCCTACTTAACGCTGCCGTTGCTCGTCATGGCAACCGTGGTGGAATTCGTGATTTTGGCGACCGGCTGGAAATACCAACAGATTGCCTGCTTGCCCCAAGGCATGGGGGTCACGTTTTTTGGCATCGGCCCGATCGGAGCCACCATCCTTGCGGTGGAGTTGCTCAAACTGCCCCTGGCCATTTGGACGGCCTCCCGCACCGGCTGGCAAAAAGGGTTCATGCTGGTCGTGGGCCTGCCTTTGATTTGTGTGCTGACGTTCCAACTGGTCAAGGACATGGGGGTCTATGAGATGAGCACGGCCATGACGCCCGCCAGCCAGTTGCTCGAGAAGGCGTCCGCAGAAGAAACAAAAATTACCCAACTTAATGGCGACTTGACGGCGATTGAGGGGAAGAAAGCCGATCGCGAACGCAAGCTCGCCGAGTTGACCGCGAAGAAGGCCAAGGCCAGAGCCGAACTTGAGGAGTCAATTAAGCGCAATCAAGATGCGCGTCAGGACGCCATTTCCCTGACCGATTATCAGAAAAAAGAGTTGTCCGAAGTGGAAGCCCGCCAAGCCACCATCATCAAGCAGTTTGATGCGGACACCGCCCAGCTCACCAAAGCCATCACCGAACTGCGCGCCCGTCGCGAAACCGAAGTGCCCCGGGCCACCAAATGGAACGCGGAGGAGGCGCGGATTGACAACACCTACAAGGCGAAGCTGGCGGCTTACACCAATAAGAAATCGGCTTACGAGAAGGACAAGAAGGAGTACGAAAGCGCCAACGTTCTCAAGCGGCAGTTGATGCGCGAACCCGTTGATCCCGGAGTGCCACCCGAACGCGAGTCCAACACAATTCTTAAACCCACGCTGGTCGCGGACATTGATGCTCAAATCAAGGTTAAGGAAGACGAATTGGCGGCTGTCAACAACAAGCGCCGGGACCGCGTCGCCCAGGTGGATGCCGATGCCCGCCGGGTGCGCGAGGAATTCGATCGTCGCTCCAGCGCCAAGCGCGAGGAGTCTGACCGCAAGCGCGAGGAATTGTCCGCCGCTCTGGCCGCGTTGGCCACCGAGTGGAAGGTGGAAGAGAAACAGATTGACGAGGAGTTGGGCGCGGCCGTTCAGAAGGTGGATGGGATTCGCGCGGAACTGGATGCCGCCCGCAAGAAGGCGGAGGGATTTTACGAGGCGCGGGAGACCGCCATCCGAAACACCCAGGTGCATCGCATCGCCACCACCGTGGAAATCGTGCGCGGCTTGATCAAAGGCGAACGCCCCATGTCGATTAAGGCGACCGCCAAGGAGCGCGGCGACATCCTCACCGACCAAATCAGCATGGTGCGCATCTGGGTTTATCCGGTGCTGGCTTTTATCGTCGCTTTCCTGCCGACCTTGATGGTTGAGTTGGGCTTCTCCACCCTTTTTCACCGCGACGAGCAGCGTCGCCCGTATCGGCTCGGTTTCTTCGGCCGCCGAATGCACTGGCTTTATAAGCGCGCCGGGCGTGTGAAGATTCTGCGCGCCGAGCGCCTGGCCCGTGAAGCAACCGCTGCGATCGCCCTGCGCGACAAGGCGTTGGCGACCGCGACCGCCGTTCACGACCGGGCACTGGCCGCCGAAATCGCCGCGCGCGACGAGGCGCTGGCGACCGCGACCGCGAACGCGGAAAAAGTGCTCGCCGCGAAGGAAGCCGAGTTGCAGGTCGCGCACGAGGCCATCGGGGCTGCCGCCGCCGATCTCGAGCAGCAATTGAAGCAAAAGGAAGGCGAGTGGGTTGCCAAGTTTTCCGGCGTTGCGGATTCGCTCAGCCGGGCGATTACGGAGAACGACGCGTTGCGCGCTTTGCAGAAATCGGAGATCGATCGCCAGGTGCAACTGCGCCAAAATGCCTGGTCGGATCGCCTCACCCAACTGCGCCAGGAATTGGACGCCCAGCATGCCGCCCACGAGGGAGAACGCACCGCCATGGTCCAGCAACATCAGAAGAAATTGCTGGAGGTGTCGGAGGAATGCAAAAACCAGGTCATGCAGGCCCGCCGGCAAAAGGCCGATGCCGAACTCGCCGTGGAGGAAACCTCGGCCAAGCTGGCTTATCAATTGAAGGAAGCCGTGAACGACCGCGATGAGGCGCGTTCCGAGTTGCAGCAGCAGGTGGAGTCGCTGGCTCTTAAATTGACGCAAGCCAAGGAGGATGCCGCCCGGGAAATGGAGAAGGCGACCCGTCAGGAGAAGCACCGTTTTGAGCGGCAGCAGGCGGAGTTTGTCAAGACCCTGCGTCAGCGGGATGAGGAGTTTGAACGCCAATTGAAGCAACGGGAGCAGGAGTTGTCCTTGGGATTTGACGCCCGTCTGGCCGAGGAAAAAAGTCGGGTTGACGAGGAGGCCCGTCACCGCGAAGCCGAGCTGGAGCGTCAATTGGACGCCCGGGTCCGGGAGGTGGACGCCCGCTGGAACCAAGAGGTGCAGCAGCGGGAAGAGGCCGCCCAAACGCGGCTCAAACAGCGGGAGCAGCAGTTGCAGGCGCAGGCGGAGATTCTATCTAGTGACCTGCAAACGCAGGCGGCGCAGGAGTTGCGCCGCCGGGATTCAGAGTTGGAACGCCAACTGGAAAGCCAATCGCGCGAGGCCGACACGCGCTTCAAACAGGAATTGCAGAAGAAGGAACTGGCTTTCCAGTCCAAACTCAAACAGCGCGAACAGGAATTGACCGCCCGGGCGGCAGCGCGGGAAACCGAGTTGCAAAACCAGGCGGCTTCGGATTTACGCGTTCGCGAGGAGGAATGGGCCCGGCAGACCGAGGCGCGCGTCCGGGCCACCGAAACCCGGTTGGGCCAGGAGGCGCAGCAGAAGGAAGAGATTCTCCAGATCAAAATCCGGCAGCGCGAGCAGCAGCTCCAGTCGCAGTTTGACGCTCGCCAAGCCGAGTTGCAGGGCCAGACCGAGCATTTTCAGCGGCGCCGCGAGCTCGAGTCGGCTGATGCCGGCCAACGCGCCCTCCGGGAGTTGGAAGCCCAACTGCGCCAGGAAATGCAACAGAAAGAAGAGACCGTCCAGACCAAGGCCAAGCTGCGGGAGCAGGAGTTGCTCGTCCAGCTGACCGCCCAAGCGGAGGCCCACCAACTGGCCGCGCGGCAGTGGGAAACAGAGTTGGAAACCATGCGCAGCCACCTCGAACCCTTCAGCGCGCTGTTGGCTCGCACCGAGAAGGAACGGGATGAGGCCAGACAAGCCGCTTCCGAGGGCGCCCGCCAGGTGCAGGAATTGGAGAAGAAATTGATGGGAGCGTCCTCCTTACTCACCGGATGGAAAAACGGGAAAAGTTCGGTCACGGCCCGAGTTGGGAGAGACGTACTTCAGGTAGCACCTATTGGATCGGGATCATCCAGCGAACAATAAGTTCCGGGAGGCATCAGTTCAGGGTCGCCGACGCGGCAAGCACGGGTCCGCTCGGCTACCCAATCACTCGCGGTATTCGCGGAGGAACTCTCGCTTGACCTTGGGTGGGCCGACTTGGTTAGTATTTGCCTGAAATATGAAGACCTGCCTGCGCACCACCCTCCTCTGTGTCACCTTGGGGTTCTCAGCTTCCGCGCAAACCAACGAAACGGGTTTTGTGCCGATCTTCGATGGCCAGACCCTCACCGGCTGGCATGTGAGCGCGAAGACGGGCCACAGTCATGCGAGCAAAAACGAATCGGGCGGCCGGTGGGTGGTCGAGGACGGCGCCATCGTCGGCTCGCAGGATATTCCGGCCAACGGCGGCCTCGTCATCACCGACCAGATGTTTTCGGACTTCGAGGTGAAGCTGGAGATGAAGAACGACTTCGGGCCGGACAGCGGTCTGTTTCTGCGCAGCACCGAGGATGGCAAGGCGTGGCAGGCGATGATTGATTACCACGGGGGTGGCAACTTGATGGGCATCTATGGCGAAGGTCTCGGCGGCAAACCGCATGTGCGCAATTTCAGTTTCACGGACAAGGTTACGGTGATTGATCCGAAGCCGACCGGGGAGCCGCCCACGCCGCTCCCGGTGTTGCCCGAGGCCTGGCCCTACTTTTGGCGGCATAGCCAATGGAATGAATTACGCGCTCGTATCATCAGCAATCCGCCGCACATCACGACCTGGATCAACGGGGTGAAGATCATGGAATGGCAGGAGACCGAAGTTCGGCATCCCAATGCCGGCGGGATCGCCCTGCAAGTGCATGGCGGCGGCGATTACACCAAGCAGTTCGTGCGTTACCGCAATATTCAGGTCAAAGAATTGAAGAGCGGGGAGAAAGCGCACTGAGTTTGGCTGTCGGGGAGGTTGTGCGGCGGCTGAACCATGACAAAATTCCGACTTCGAATCTTGTCGGATGGGGAAATACGCACCGATTATTCAGCTTCAATCCATTGTTCCAAGCGTTCGCCCAAAGGCCAAATCCATGGCCAACTTCTGCCGGTTGCGCCAATCCCCTGCTCAGGGTTGAAACCAGGTGGCCCTTCAGTTCGGACGACCTGCGCTTGCCATTGATTACACCTCACAAATGACCCCACGGGCCCGACCGCCCCGGGCGGTGTTTCGCCGGGCAGTGTCATCATCGCAAGCTTGCTGGCGGCGTGTGCGACTGTTATCAAACGGCGACTGGCGATGGAAACGCTCACACCCCAGAACTTGGCCGCCGCCGGACGGCCGCAGGTCTTTCATGTCCGTGGCCTGACCAAGGTCTATGGCATGGGGGCGGCGGAGGTGCATGCGCTCGCGGGGGTGGACCTCGATCTCTACGCGGGTGAACTCGCCGTTCTGCTGGGCCCTTCCGGCAGCGGCAAGACGACGTTGCTCAACAATCTGGGCGGGTTGGATCTCCCGACCGCCGGTGAATTGCGCTACCGCGATTTTGATCTCACGTTGGCAAGCGAAACGGAGCTGACGCGTTATCGCCGCGATGCGGTTGGCTTCGTCTTCCAGTTTTACAATCTGATCCCCAGCCTGACAGCGCGTGAGAATGTCGCGCTCATCACGGAGATCGCCCGGGACCCAATGCCGCCGGAAGAGGCGTTGCATATGGTCAATCTCGGCGCGCGGCTCGATCATTTTCCCGCCCAGTTGTCCGGTGGCGAACAGCAGCGGGTGGCCATCGCCCGCGCCATTGCCAAACGCCCGGAAGTTCTGCTCTGCGACGAACCGACCGGTGCGCTGGACGTGCGCACCGGGATCGTGGTGCTGGAGGCCATCGAGCGCGTGAATCGCGAACTGGGCACCCTCACGGTCGTCATCACCCACAACGCGGTGATGGCGGGCATGGCAGATCGCGTCATCCATTTTTCCGACGGTCGGGTGCAACACGAACATCGCAATCCCACGCGCGCCCCGGCGAGCAGCTTGAACTGGTGATGCTTTCGAACCTCGATCGCAAACTGCTGCGTGACCTGAACCGGATGAAGGGTCAGGTTGTTGCCGTCGCGCTCGTCATGGCGTGCGGGCTGGCGATGCTGGTCATGGCGCGCAGCCTGATCTTTTCGCTGGAAAGCACGCGGCAGGAATATTACGAAGCGCATCGTTTCGCCGAAGTGTTCGCGCATTTGAAACGCGCGCCGAACGCGCTGGCGGCGCGTGTGGCGGAGCTGCCCGGCGTGGCCACGGCGCAGGCGGGCATTGCGGTGCAGGTGACGCTTGATCTCGCCGGCCTGGACGAGCCGGCGAGCGGCCAGGTGCGTTCGCTGCCGGATTTCGGCCCGCCGGAATTGAACCGGCTTTTTCTGCGCACCGGAAGCTGGCTGGCGCCAGGGAGTCGCGGTGAATTGCTCGTCAGCGAGGCGTTCGCGGAAGCCAATCAGCTGCATCCGGGGGACCAGCTCGCCATGTTGCTCAACGGCCGGCGCAAGGAATTCCGTATCGCCGGGCTGGTGCTGTCGCCGGAGATTATTTTTGAAGCCCGCCCCGGCGCGTCATTGCCGGACAATCGCACTTACGGCACCTTTTGGATGCCGTACAAGGAAATCGCGACGGCGTTCGATCTTTATGGCGCGTTCAATTATTTGACGCTCACCCTCGCGCCCGGCGCGCAACTGCGCTCGGTGATCGCGGCGGTGGACCGGTTGCTCGAACCCTACGGCGGGCGCGGGGCTTACGGTCGGGCGGATCATCCGTCGCACATCCGGGTGTCGGACGAAATTCGCATCCTGCAAACGCTCTCGATCGGCTTTCCGATCGTATTTCTGAGCGTCGCGGCGTTCATGACCAACGCTGTTTTGTCGCGGCTGCTGACCTTGCAGCGCGAACAGATTGCCATTCTCAAGGCGTTTGGCTTTGCCAACCGGCAAATCGTGTTGCACTACCTGAAGTTCGCGTTTGTGATGGTCGTGGGTGGTGCGGTCGTCGGCACGCTCGGCGGCGTCGCGTTGGGCCACCGGCTCGTGGTGATGTACCACCTGTTCTTTCGCTTTCCCGATTTATATTTTCGTTTCGATCGCTCGGCGGTGGTGCTGGCGCTGGGGGTGGGCGTGGGCGCGGCGTTGCTGGGGGTGTTGAGCGCCGTACGTCGCGCGGCCCGACTGCCGCCAGCCGAAGCGATGCGGCCCGAGCCGCCGGCCAGCTTCCGTCCGGCCCTCGTCGAACGCACCGGCATTGGTCACCTGTTCTCGCATTCCTTCCGCATCGCGGTCCGGAATCTTGAGCGCCGGCCGGCGCAGGCGCTGTTCACCGTCGCCGGGCTGGCGCTGGCCACCGGAATTTTGATCGTGCCCAACTGCTTTCGGGATAGCGTGAGCGAACTGCTGGGGTTTCAATGGGACGTGGTGCAGCGACAGGACATGAACCTCGGCCTCGTTGAACCCGCGGGCGTGCAAGTGCGCGATCTGCTGCGGCAGTTGCCCGGCGTGATCGCAGTCGAACCGTTTCGCGGCGCGGCGGCGCGCATTCGCTTCGGGCATCGCAGCCGACAGATCGGGATTCAAGGTACCCCCGCGGACACGCAACACAGCCGGGTGGTGGATGCCTGGTATCGCGAGATCGTGCTGCCGTCGGAGGGCCTCGTCGTTTCGGCCAAGCTCGCCGAGGTGCTGGCGGCGAAGGTTGGCGACGAACTCACGGTGCAGTTTCTCGAAGGCCGTCGGCCGGTGCGCACCGTGCCGCTGGTGGGGGTTTCGGAAGACCTTACGGGCATTGCGGCGCACATGGAGCTGCGGGCGTTGAATCACCTGCTCGGCGACGGCGACGTGATGAATGGTGCGAGCTTCACCCTTGACATGGCCCGCCGCCGCGAGTTCTTGCACGCGCTGAAGCAAATCCCGCGCGTCAGCTGGGTCGGCATCAAGGAATCATTGCGGGACAATTTCCGGCAGACCACGGCGGCGAGCATCAATCTCATCCAAAGCATCTACCTCACGTTTGCCATCGTCGTGGCTTTCGGCGTGGTGTACAACAACGCCCGCATTTCGCTGGCCGAGCGGGCCCGCGAGTTGGCGACCTTGCGGGTGATCGGATTTTCCGAGCGCGAAGTCGGCGCGGTCTTGATCACCGAGTTGACCATCCTGGCGCTGATCGCGCTGCCGCTGGGGCTGCTGCTGGGCACGGGCTTTGCCAACGGCATCGTGAGCGCGGTGAATACCGAGACGGTCCGGTTGCCCGTGATTTTCACGCTACACAATTATGCCTTCGCCACGATGGTTGTGGTGCTGGCTTCGACGATCTCGGCGCTGCTCGTCTTGCGGCGGCTGAAACAATTGAATCTGGTCAGCGCCTTGAAAGCGCCCGAGTAAACGCGCAAACATTTTTTCCATGAGCTTGAATCCTAATCCCGCGCCGCGCGCGACGACCCCGGCGCGGCGCCAGCAGCAACCCCGGGCCAAGCGCTGGCTGCCCTGGCTCGGGGCGGGCCTGTTGGTGGCGCTGATCATCATCGGTTTCATCCCCCGGCCCGTCCCCGTGGAAACCACCCGGGTTACGCAGGGCAAACTGCGCGCCACGGTGAATGAGGAAGGCAAGACGCGCATCCAGCAGCGTTATGTTATTTCTGCACCAGTAACCGGGCATCTGCGGCGGATTCCGTTCAAGGCCGGCGCGGAAGTCGCGGCAGGCAAGACTGTGCTGGCGGTGATTGACCCCGTTGCGCCGGCGATGCTGGACGCCCGTAATCGTGCACTGGCCGAAGCGCGCCGCGACACCGCGGCGGCCAATCTGGACAAGGCGAAGGAAGCAGAACGATACGCGGTAAGTGAACTGCGACGCATCGAAAAGCTTCTGGCCGAAAGCTCCGCCTCGCAGCAGGAATTGGAAGGCGCCCAGTGGCGCGCCACTTCCGCAGCCAAGGATTTCACCGCCGCCGAGAGCGCGCTGCGCGAGGTGGAGACGGAATTGAAAGAATTTCTCGTAAGCGATGGCTCGACGACGAACCGGGTCCGCGCGCCGGTCGCGGTCACCTCGCCGACGAGCGGACGGGTATTGCATGTATTCGAAGAGAGCACGCGGGTGGTTACGGCGGGAACGCCGTTGGTGACGGTCGGCGATCCCGCTGACTTGGAAGCGATCATCGAGGTGCTTTCGCGCGATGGTGCGGCGATAGCGCCCGGCGCGAAAGTGGAACTGGAACAGTGGGGTGGAGGAGAACCTCTGGCGGCGCGGGTGCGGTTGGTGGAGCCGGCGGCGTTTCTGAAGGTTTCCGCCCTCGGGGTCGAGGAACAGCGGGTAAATGTGGTGGTGGATTTCGTCACGCCGTATGAACAACGGCGCAACCTTGGCGATAATTTCCGCGTTGAGGCCCGCATCGTGGTGTGGGAAGCGGACCTAACCCTCAAAGTGCCGGCGGGCGCGTTGTTTCGGCGCGGCCAAAACTGGGCCGCGTTCGTGATGCACGATGGCCGCGCGGAACTACGGCGCGTGACGGCGGGACGGAGCAGCGGCAGCGAAATGCAGATCCTCGACGGTTTGAAGGCCGGCGAGGAAGTGATCCTCTATCCGGGCGACCGCGTCAAAGCCGGGCAGCGTGTGAAGCCGATTCAAATCGCGCAATAACGAACCGAAACCGCATGAACGAACCCTGCACTTGCTGCCATGCCGCGTCCAAAACCAGACTGGCCGGCCGGGCCTTGGCCGGTTGGGTGGCGGTCGGGTTGGCCACTTTGTGCGGCTGCACTCCGACACCCCCCAGCGTGAATTACCAGGTGCAGGAGTTGGGAGTGATCACGGGTGTTCTGCCCCTGGCGGTGCAACTTGATCTTGCCAGGTGGCGCAGCCTCAAGCCGGGCATGAAGGAGGCCGAAGTGACTGCTCTCCTCGGCAAGCCCTACCGAAAAGATCCCCGCCCGACCGCAGATTCCAGTCCGGCGGTCAGGCATTTATATTCCTGGTCGTACGGCGAAATCTCCTTTAACAGTTTCAACACCAAGGGAACTTTCAGTTACGCGGTTGTTTTCCACGAAGGGCGGGTCCTTGAAATCTGCGACCCTTGGGAGGGGGGATTTTCTCCGGGCGGCCGGCCCACGGTGCCGGAACTCCTGATTCCGAACGCCGGGCAAATCCTGAATCACTACCCGCGGTTCCTGGACTTTCGTTGGCAGCCATCCTCCGGCGTTTATCCCATGGAATACGAAGTGGCCGTTCAAGTCCTGGAGGTAGATCAGTCCGCAGCCGAGCATTATGAAGATTACATCCGCAAGACGGTCGATTCCAACCAGGCGACACAGCTGTCCGAGGGCAAGTCCAAGCCGGAAATGGATGCGACCGCGGCTGGGTTCGCCCGGCACTTGCGGGAACGTCAGGGCGTCCACAATACTTACTCCTTCCGCACGCACGACATCTACCTTCCGCTCACTTGGGTGGGCGCGAATACGGGACGCTGGCGAGTCCGGGCCGTGAACCACCAAGGTCCCAGCGACTGGTCGGCTTGGCGTTATTTTGAGTTCACGAAATGATCGTCCGCCGTGGCGCCAGCGGTGATCATCAGACCGCGCACCCGAGGCGTGCTGTCATACAATCTTCGACCATGGACTGAACTCGGGGCAAGGCTGCCGCCACCGGCGCGGACAGCTCCATTGTCATCGAGTTAAGTTCGCCGATGGAAATGGTGATCAAATCCACGCGGGGCAGATCGCCGAGCAAGGCCGCGGATTCAATCAGGTCTTTCAAGCCAATGTCGTGGGCCGTGAGTGTGGGCGGGAAGTCGCTGGCGAAGCGCGGCTGAATCAACGAAACCGTGCCGGGAGTCTGGCGGTCTGCCGCCGCGTCAATGAGGATGATGTGCGCGCGGTCTCGGAACAGCCCGAGCAGGTGGAACCCGCTCGTGCCCCCATCCACCACGTCCGCGTGCTTTTCGAATCCGGCGGCCTCCAGCCGTCGAATGGCCGCCACGCCCACGCCTTCATCGCCCAGCAGCAAATTGCCCACGCCCAGGATCAGCGGGCGGGGCGGCGGTGGCGGGGTGAGAGCCGTCATGTCAAATGTCGTTCGCGGCGGATGCAGGGCCGGCCTTGTCGCTGTCTTGCTTTTTCAGCACGGGATGATGTTCCTTATCAATGAACTTCCAGCCGCCGCCCATGGACGAAATTTCGCCACGCCCTTCGACATAGTCGTGATAGAACACGAGATAAACGTGGACGATCGCGAACAGGATGAAGAACCACATGAACGCGTGATGCCATTGCCGCACCGCAAAGTCGCCCCCCATCAGCGGCACGATCCACGCGAACAATTGGGCGAACCAGGATTTGCTCATCGCGGCGTAGAGGCCGAAACCGGTTAGGCATTGGAACAGAAACGCGAGAAACGTGAGGAAGTAGGTGAAGCCCGCCATCGCGTTGTGGCCGATGGTTTCGATGGGTTTGTTGTCCGCCTGCAGGATGTCCACCGCGAGCACGTCCTTGATCTCCTTCAACTGTTTTCGGCGATAGATGATGAAGTTTTTCCAGCCCGCGTATTTGTTCCCCGCGAAGCCCCAGTAGATGCGGAAGGCGAAGTTGAACAGGAATAAATACGCCGCGACAAAGTGGATGAACCGCACCCAGCCGAACCAGTAGGAAAACGACGCCTCGGACGCCTGTTGAATGGCGAGCGGCTGGCCGATGAGATAACCGGTGATGCACAACACGACGATGCAGAGCGCGTTGAGCCAGTGGTACAGGCGCACGGGAATTTCCCAGACGTAAACCCGTCCCAGCGAAGTGCTTTGCATAGTGCCTCCTAGCCGATGGTGATGCGGTTGAGGGTTTTGCCTTGGGGATCGTAGAGATGTACGGCGCACGCCAGGCACGGATCAAAGGAATGGATCGTGCGCAGGACTTCGAGCGGTTTCTCGGGGTCGGCGATCGGGGTGCCGATCAAGGAGGCTTCGTATGCGGAACGCTGCCCTTTGGCGTCCCGCGGGGAGGCATTCCAGGTCGAAGGCACGACGAGCTGATAGTTTGCGATTTTCTCGTCTTCAATCACGATCCAGTGCGCGAGCGCGCCGCGCGGGGCTTCCGTCAAGCCGACGCCGCGGGCTTTCGTCGGCCAGGTCGCGGGCTCCCATTTCTCCCCGTTAAACATGCGCGTGTCACCGTTCTTGATGTTGGCGAGCAGGTCGCCATAGAACTCCTGCGCCCAGTTCGCGACCAGAATGGTTTCCAATCCGCGCGCCGCCGTGCGCCCGAGCGTCGAGAACAGCGCCGTGACCGGCACGTTGAGCTTCTTTAACCCCATGTCCACGACCGCCTTGATCTCGGCGTTGCCGGAAGCATAGCCGACCAGCAGCCGCGCGAGCGGGCCGACTTCCATCGCGTGTCCATTCCAGCGCGGCGTTTTCAGCCAGGAGTATTTGCCCTCCACGTTCAACTGTTCATACGGCGGCTGGGGCCCGGTGTAATTGAATTTGGTCTCACCCTCCCACGGATGCCGCGCTGCCTGGTCGCCGTCGGAATACTCGTACCAGGAATGCGAGATGGCTTCCGTCACTTGCCGCGGATCGTGCCCGTCCACCTCATAGACCTTGCTCAGGTCGCGGTCCAGAAGCACGCCGCGCGGGAATTTGAATTTGCTCGGATCCCCGAAGCCGTTCTTTGGCAGATCGCCGTAGGCCATGTAATTCCTCAGCCCGCCACCGATACTTGCCCAATCCGTGTAAAACGGCGCGATGGCCAGCAGGTCGGGAATATACACCTGCTCCACGAACGTCTTCGCCTCGGCGAGCAATTTGCCGACCAACGCCAGGCGCTCCGCATTGATGGCGTTGGCCTCATCAAGGTTCAGGGAGCAGGGGGCGCCGCCGACGAGATAGTTTGGATGCGGGTTCTTGCCGCCAAAGACCGTGTGGACCTTGACGATCTCCTTCTGCCATTCGAGCGCTTCGAGATAATGTGTCACGGCGAGCAGATTCACCTCCGGCGGCAGCTTCATTGCCGGATGACCCCAATAACCCTTCGCAAAAATGCCGAGCTGGCCGCTCGCGACGAAGTTCCCAATGCGCTTCTGCACTTCCGCAAAATAGTTCGGTGAGGTCTTGGGCCAGCTCGAAATGCTCTTGGCGATCTCCGAGGTCTTGATCGGGTCCGCCTTCAGGGCGCTGACAATGTCCACCCAGTCCAGCGCATGCAGATGATAGAAATGCACCACATGATCCTGCATGTACTGGGCGCAGAACATGAGGTTGCGCACGAGTTCCGCGTTCGGCGGAATCACGATGCCCAACGCGTCCTCCACGGAGCGCACCGACGCCAGGGCGTGAACCGTCGTGCAAACCCCGCACGTCCGCTCCGCGAATGCCCACGCATCCCGGGGATCCCGCCCGCGCAGGATGATTTCCAATCCGCGCACCATCGTGCCTGAGCTGAACGCATCCGCGACCAGGCCGTCCTTCACTTCGATCTCCACGCGCAGGTGACCCTCGATACGGGTGACCGGATCAATGACAATTCTTTTGGCAGCCATAATCAATCTCCTGGGTTACTCGCCCCCTTGTTCCGCGCGACCGTCCTTCACGTCCTCGCTGGTTTTCATCTCTTCCCTGATCAGATGCCGTTTGCGGATGTTGGTCACGACGGCGTGCGCCGCCACGCCCGCCACGGTGGCTGCGCCCACCGCCAGGCCAATGTTATCCGCCGTGGTTTCGATTCCAAAGCCGGGGAACGACGGCAGATGATGATAGAATGGCCCGTTGTCCCAGAAGTTCGCCTCGCTGCAACCGATGCAACCGTGACCCGATTGAATCGGAAAACTCACGCCACCGTTCCAGCGCATCACGCCACAGGCGTTGTAAGTCACCGGCCCGCGGCATCCCACCTTGTAGAGGCAATAACCGCGCTTGGCGTTCTCATCGTCGAACGAATTTACGAACAAACCCGCGTCGTAATTCGGCCGGCGATAACAGGTGTCATGCACCCGGCGGGAATAAAACGCCTTGGGCCGGCCCAGCCCGTCGAGCTGCGGGACGCGGTCAAATGCCAGGAGATGCACAATCGTCCCTGTCATAACTTCCGCGATGGGCGGACAGCCCGGCACTTTGATGATCGGCACGCCGGAGATGATTTTGTGCAGCGGCGTCGCTCTGGTGGGATTGGGTTTGGCGGCCTGCACGCAGCCGTTGCAGGCGCAACTGCCCCAGGCGATGACCGCTTTTGCGCCCGCGGCGGCTTCCTGCACGATATCTTGCGCGGTGCGTCCGCCGATGCAGCAATACACCCCGTTAGCCGCCGTCGGAATCGAGCCTTCCACCAGCATGAGATATTCGCCCTTATACTTGGTCATCGTTTCGTGCAGGGCCTCTTCGGCTTGATGGCCGGCCGCTGCCTGCAGCGTCTCGGTGTAATCCAGCGAGATCTTGTCCAGGATGATGTCGGCCACGGCTGGATGCGAGGAGCGGATGAAGGACTCCGAGCAGCAGGTGCATTCCTGGAAGTGAAACCATACGACGGGCAGGCGCGGTTTGGTTTCGAGGGCCTTGGTGATTTCCGGCACCGCCGTCGCAGGCAAACCGAGCATCGCCGTCATCCAGGCACAGGCGCTGAGACAGTCGCGCCGCGAAACGCCCCGGGACTGGGCATGCTCCCAAATGGTCGGTCGAGATGTTGCTATCATAATTTTGGGAAATGATGATGATCGGTTGTGGCTGTCTCTGCCCGACTGTCCTCCGATTGGAGAAAACTGCCCCTCCTATTTGGTCTTTCTCTTTGCATATCTTGCTCTGCCGGCGAATAAACCGAATTACGCCCGCCCTTGCGGGACGCATCCTCGGCGCCCGGGCCCGGATCGCCGGCGCGAAAACATTCGCCCTTCGCCTGCTGTTGGTATCCGTACGCCTCCATGTCCGGAGCCGACCCGCTGGGGCGACATACCAGGTAAGCCAGCTTGTGGGCCCGGCCAAATTCCGGGCGGATTGGCCGCCCCGCCGCCCCCATGCGTTGCGGCGCTGTTTTTTTGCCGAAAATCAAAACGCAAGATTGCGCGAATTATTTCAAAATACCACGATGCGGTCGTGCGTGGTCTAAATTGTATTCGCAAACTGCTGGTGGCAATGTGCTGGACAATGGCGGTGGCTTTCCGGCTGTCCGGCCAGCCGAATGTGCCGCCCGAAATTCTGGCGACGGACGCCACGAATTACGTGAATCAGGAAGTCGTCGTGCGCGACGTGGTGGTGCAAGTGACGTTGCGCCCCACCCTCGCGCTGCTGAACCTCAATCAGCACTATCCCGACTCGCCCCTTACCTGTGTCATTCGCGGAAAGAACACCAACAATTTTCCCGAGCTGGAGCGTTTCCTCGGCCAACGGGTGGAGGTTTCCGGCCGCATTACCACCTATCAAGGGCGGCCCCAAATCATTCTCAAAACGCCAGGTCAAATTAGGATTCTGGATGCCGTGCCAACCAGTTTGCCACCGTCGCCGTTGGTCGAACAACCGGCGACCAAGGTCAAGGAGGTCGCGGCGAATCTGCCAGCCGCCACTGTCCCGGCGCCCCTGCCTCCCGTTGCCGCGCAGCCCAACCGAGCGGTTTGGTGGATTGTGGGATTATTTGCTGTCCTTGTCGTGTTGTTGCGTTCCTTGGTTGCCTGGTTTTGGCGGCGCCGCGTGCGCCAATCCGGCCCGTGCCCGCCGCCGGCGGCGCTCGTCCAGTTGCCCGCCCCCGATCAGGCGGAGGCTGCGACTGATCCTTCGACCGCGGAAGAATGGAAACAGCGCGCGCTCATGGCGGAGGCCATGGCCGGCCGGCAGGGACAAATCCTCCGTGAAAAGCTCATGCCGGAGCTCGCCGAATTCGCCAAACAAAGCCTGGTGCAAGGACTTTATGCCCAGCGCAACACGCTGCTCGAAACCCAGCGGGTGGCGCAGCAGGCGTTGGTGGAAATGGAAACCCGGCTCGCGGCGCTGCAGTTGTCCTTGCCGGAGCGCATTCGCGCTTACGAGCAGCGCATCGGCGAACTGGAAAAGGAAGTCGAAACCCAGGGCGCGGAGATGCGCGAACTGACCCGTGCCACCTTGGCGCTCGTGCGGCGGAAACTCGAAACCGAACGCGAACGCGAGCGCCTCACCAGCCGTTTCAATTGAGCGAACCCTTTGGGCGTCTTTCCCGGCTGAGGCTCCACCCGCGATCCGCAACCTGACCGCCGCGATCTTCCCCTCGGGAGTCAGGCGGCGCATGCCCGCCGTTCGCCAACGTTCCGCTATTCAACCGTCATCACCCGATACGGCTCGCGGACGCCGCCCAGGTCCAGTTGCAGCCGATCCCCGGATTTCTTGCCCTGCAATTGCTGGCCCAACGGCGATTGCGGCGTGATCACCAGAATTTCCCGGCCTTCGTGAACCACCTCGGTGCCCCCGGCTTTCGGCCCCACGAAGTAAAGCGTGCGTTCGCGTCGCTGCTCCACCTCCACCAACGCGCCCAGCTCAATCGGCTCGCCTGCAGCAAATTTGCGGGGGCTCAACTTCTCAAAGGCCGCGATCGCCGCTTTCGTTTCCATGGCCTGCCGGGACTGACCCCGCGCCAGATAGGAAGCTTCCAGCCCACGCGTGTCATACTTGTTCTCCGCCTTGTTTTGCTCATGGGTGGCTTCCGCGTGCGCCGCGTGGGCGGCCCGGAAATACACCTCCAATTCCGCGGTCAGTTGGGCGAGAATTTTCTTGATGAGCGTGCGTTTGTTCATGACCAAGGTTGAAAAGCTTGCCCGCGCCGGGGGTTCGGTGCAACTCTTTGGTGCGGGCAGCGGGGGCCAAGTCACCGCGGCGCGCGTATTTAATCGCGGGATGCCAACATTCGATCAATTCTTTTTGGCTTGGCTGGGCTTGACCAGCGTCCTTGCGTTTCTGCTGTTTGGTTACGACAAGCTGTTGGCGGGGCGTTCGGACCGCCGCGTGTCGGAGTTCCAACATGTCCTCGTCTCGGCCTTGGGCGGCTGGCTGGGGGGGCTGTTCGCCATGCTCGTCTTCCGGCACAAAACCGCCAAACGATCCTTTCAGCTCAAATATGCCGCCAGCTTTTTGGTTTGGGGCGGACTGCTTTATGCCTGGTTCGCGTATCGCTGACCCTGTTTGTAACCATGCGCTCCTGGTTTAATTTTCTGCGCCCGCCCCCGGCCGGAGAATCGCTCGAAGTGGCCGGGCAAACCGTTCCCTTGCTGCTGGTGCGGAATGTCCGGGCCCGGCGTTATGTGCTGCGCCTCCGCCGCGATGGTACGGCGCGCGTGACCGTCCCGCACGGCGGCTCAGTTTCCGAAGCGCGCCGTTTCGCGCACCGCAATCTGGCCTGGCTCGCCGTGCAACTGCAGCGTCCGCTCGCCCTTTCTCCGCTGCCAACTGAATGGCGGCTGGGTGCGGCGGTGTTATTCCGCGGCGCGCTGGCCTGCCTGGAGGCTGAAGTTAACGCCGATCGCGTGATTCGCCTTGGCCCGGAGAAATGGAGTGTGCCGGATCTTGGGGGCGACCTGCGACCCGCCGTCGAAGCGCATTTGCGCCGGTTGGCGGAGCGGGAGCTGCCGTTGCGCGTGATGGAATTGGCGGCCCGGCATGAACTGACTGTGCGCCGCGTGACCGTGCGCAATCAGCGCTCGCGCTGGGGCTCCTGCTCCCGGCGCGCAGCGATCTCCCTCAACTGGCGGCTCATTCAGGCCCCGCCGTTCGTGTGCGATTACATCATTCTCCACGAATTGATGCATCTTCGGGAGATGAACCATTCGTCGCGATTCTGGCACCATGTGGAGAAGGTGTGTCCCGATTATCGCTCCGCCGAGCAATGGCTGAAACAGCACTCCCGATTGTTGCGCTCCTAAAGCAAGTCCAGCCCACATCGGCTCGGTGCGCGGCCCAAGCCCCTCAGTGCAAGCTCCCCGGAACGCCGGATTCTTCCCGCCCGGACTGGGATCAACCTGCACCCCGCCGCGTTCGGCGGTAGGGTTTGAGCGCCGGACGCGGATAGCTACCCTCGTCCTTGGAAAAACGCTTGCGCTTGGTGGTCGCGCGGATTTCAAATGGCTTTGGTCACGGGAGCGCGGGTGGCAAAACAACCGTCGGATCGGCCCAGCACGAACTGAATTTCGCCCGGCCTGTCCTGCCCGCAGCCCCTGGACCTTAAGCCAATGACCTCGCAAGAACGCATCCTCGCCACGCTGAATCACCAGGAACCTGACCGCGTGCCGGTTGACCTCTCGGGCCATCGCTCGTCCGGCATCATGGCCATGGCCTACGCGCGGTTGCGGGATTTCCTCGGGCTGCCCAAGAAACCCATTCGGGTCTATGACCCCATCCAGCAACTCGCCATCGTGGACGACGACGTGCTGGCGCGGTTTCAAGTGGACACGATCGAGCTCGGCCGCGCGTTCGCACTTGAAGACAAATGGTGGTGCGAATGGACGCTGCCTGATGGCACGCCCTGCCTGATGCCCGTTTGGGCCCGGCCGCATCGCGTCCCCGGCGAATGGCAGTTGCGCTCGCAATCCGGCCGGGTGCTGGGGCGCATGCCCGACGGCGTGATTTATTTCGAGCAGACGCATTTCCCGCTCCTCGAGAACGACGATCCCGCCCACGTCGCCGCCGCCTTCGATGAATGTATGTGGACCGCCTTCGCCACGCCGCCCGGACCGAGCGTCGCCGGGCCGGACGGCGAACGGTTGCTGGCGGAAACCGCGCGCCGATTCCGCCAGCAAACCGACCGCGCCATCCTCGGGTTGTTCGGTGGCAACCTCCTGGAGATCGGCCAGTACTTTTATCGGAACGACAATTTCTTCCTGCTGCTGGCGGGGGAACCCGAACGGGCCCATCGCTTTCTCGACCAGTTGGTGGCGATTCATCTCGCCAACCTCGACCGGTTCCTCGCCGCCGTGGGCGAACACGTGGATGTGATTTTGTTCGGTGACGACTTCGGGATGCAGCAAGGTCCGCAGATTTCGCGGGCGATGTATCGCGAGTTTTTTCAGCCGCGCCAGCGCCTCATGTGGCAGCGCGTCAAACAACGTTCGCGGGCGAAGGTCATGCTCCACTGCTGCGGCGGTGTACGCGAACTGCTGGACGACATGATGGCCGCCGGCCTGGACGCCATCAATCCGGTGCAGATCACCTGCCGCGGCATGGAAGCCGCCGGGCTGAAGCAGGATTTCGGCAAGCGCATGACGTTCTGGGGCGGCGGATGCGACACGCGCGCGGTGCTGATTCAGGGGACACCGCAACAGGTGCGCGATCATGTCCGGCGGCAGGTGGAAATCTGGCGGCCCGGCGGCGGCTACGTCTTCCAGCAGGTCCACAACATCATGGCCGACGTGCCCCCCGCGAACATCGTTGCCATGTTCGATGCGGTGAACTGAAGCCGCGCTTTTCGGAAATTCCAACCGCTGCCCTTTGGTTGGAGAAATCCAACGGAGGGTGTTACGAAATGCGGTGCAAGTATTTCAAAATACCCTCCCGTGGGATTTATTCTTCAGGCGTTCCGCCTTCATTTGATCTCGATGGCTTCGCAATAGCCCCCGACACGGGAGAACGACCGCTTGTCCCGGCCTGCGGCATCACTAGACTTTGGCCATGGAACGTCAATGGTTGCGTTTGGTCGCGGGCCTCACCACGAGCCGCGCGGCTGGCCAAAGGTCGAACGGGAGCGTCCGTCCGCGCCTGAAGCAACTGTTGCTCGTGCTGGCCGGGATCCTCGTTGGGCAGGCCATCCTGTATGGGCCGTGTTTGGTGGGCCGGAAAATCCTGCTGCCTCTCGACCTTCTGGCCCTGCCTGGCATGTACCTGCCGCAGTCGTCCGAGATTGCCCAGATATTGCCGCATGACCGGGTGCTGGCGGACTTGATTGATGTGGACGAAATATCCCGGCGCTTCGCGGTTTCCGAACTGTACGCGGGCCGCTGGCCGCTGTGGGCGCCGTACCAATTTGCCGGGGTGCCCTTCGTCTGGCCGAAATATTCGCCGCTGCAGTTGTTAAAGTTTTGCACACCGTCACCCGTGATTCTGGCCTGGTCGCAATTGCTCGGGGCGGTGGTGGCGGGTTTGGGGGCCTACGTGTTTTCCCGCCGCGTGCTCAAGGTTGGCCGGTGGCCGGCGGCGGTGGTGGCCTGGTGTTACCCGTTAACCGGATTCTTTGTGTTCTGGCAGGGCTTTACCATGTCCGCTCCGGTTCTGTGGTTGCCCTGGCTTTTGCTGGCGGTGGACCGGACGGTGCGGGACGCCCGCCTCCCGGTCGCCGCCGGGCTGGGCGTGGTAACCGGCCTGGTCTTGACGAGCGGCGCGCTGGACGTCGCGGGGCAAGTGCTGCTGGCGTCGGGGCTTTTTGCCGGATGGAGTTTGCTCGACGCGCATCGGCGGAGATGGTTCGAACGGCCAGCGCGCCGGGCGCTGGGGTTGCTGCTGCTCGGCTGGACGCTCGGATTCATGCTGGCCGCTCCGCATGTATTCCCGCTGTTGGAGTACGCCCAGACCGGCGCCCGCACCTTGCGCCGGAGCGCCGGTCAGGAGGATCGCCCCCCGGTGGGGCTGAGCGCTCTGCCGCAAACCGTGCTCCCAAACCTGTACGGCTCGACGCAGCATGGCAGCCTGCCCATTTTTCCCAAAGGGCAGGGCAGCCTGCTCGAAAGTTCGGCGGCCACTTACGCCGGCGTCATCGCCACGCTGTTCGTCGCGCCGCTGGCGTGGTGCAGCCGGCGGCATCGTTCGATCAATCTGTTCTGGTCGGGCCTCGGTGTTTTTGCGCTGAGCTGGTGCCTCAACGTGCCTGGATTGGTGGCCCTGCTCCGGCTGCCCGGCCTGAATATGATGTCGCACGACCGTTTTGTGTTTGCGGCATCGTTCGCCATCCTCGCGATGGCCGCGGTGGGACTGGAAGTGCTGGGGCAGGGTGGCCTGCAATGGCGCCGGTGGTTCTGGTTGCCCGGTGCGCTGCTGGTGGGCCTCAGTGCCTGGTGTTTTTATCGCGTGGTGTTTCCCCCGGAGCCGATCGCGACGGGCCTGTGGGCGGCCATCCAGCAGGGAAACCCGATCGGGGGGATTCGCGACCTCCCGGGCGTGGAGCAAGTCGAGGCATGGTTTGTCCAGTCCCACATGGTGGCGGCGATGTTATGCGGCCTGGGCGGCGTCGGCTGGCTGATCGTCTGGTCCGGGAAACCGTGGCGACCGTGGGCGGTGCCGGCATTGGGCATCCTCCTCGTCGGCGATTTGCTCTGGTTCGCGCACGATCGCAGCGCGCAATGCGACCCGGCGCTTTATTATCCGCGCCTCCCGGTCCTGGCGGAAATCGCGCACGCCGCGCCGGGCCGGATCATCGGTTATAATTGTCTGCCGGCGACGCTCGCGCAAACCCACGGGCTGCCCGAGGTGCGCGGCTACGATGCGGTGGACCCCGCGCGTCTGATGCCGCTCATGGCGATGGTGGCGGAAACCAATTCCCCGAACTATTTGACCTATGCGCAAACGCAGTGGTTGATTCCCCGCGCGCAACTCACGCCGCCGGACGGCGTGCGGCTCCCGCCCATTCTGGATCTGCTGGGCGTCCGCTACGTCATTTTCCGGGGAACGCCACCGCCGGAAATGCATCCGCAATTTCAAAGCCCCGACTACTGGGCGCTCGTGAACCCCGCCGCGCTCGCCCGCGCTTTCGTCCCGCAACGGGTCGAAACCGTGGGGGACGCTCGCGAGCGGTTGCGAAAATTGGCCGCCCCGCATTTTAACCCGCGCACCGTGGCCTACGTCGAAACGCCGGTCAGCCTGCCTCCCGTGTGTCGCGGCGCCGTGGCGATTGTCGCTGACATTCCCACCCGCGTCACCGTCTCCGTCAAAATGGAAACGCCCGGCCTGGTGGTGCTGGCTGATCTTTGGGACCAGGGGTGGCGGGCCTATCTCGCCGGCCAGCCGGTCCCGATTCTGCGCGCCAACCACGCCCTCCGTGGCGTGGTGGTGCCCGCTGGCGATGCGACGTTGGAATTCCGTTACGAACCGCAAAGCCTCGCCTGGGGGCTGCGGCTGGCGGCGGTCGCGGCGGTCATCCTGCTGGTTGGGACGGGCGTGAATGTTTGGCGGCGATTGCTCGCGCGCCCGGCGGCTGGAGTTTGAAAACCCATTCCAACCTTGTGCCGCGCGACGGAACGATCAGTTCTGCGTCAAAACTCTATTCGACCTTGGCGCGCAGGCTCACGAGGCCGTAGCCCGGAACGGCGACGCGCCCGTCGAGCTTCGCGCCGGGTTTCTCGCTCGTGTCGGTGGCGAAAACCGCTTTCGGTTTCCACGAACCCCAGTTCAATTTCACCGTCTCGGTTTTGCCGGAGGCGCCAAACAGCCGCAAGATGACCGCCCGCCCGTCGTCACTGGGCTTCAGTCCCGTCACGAGCACGCCTTCCGCTCGGAGCCGGAGGAGCGGCGCCGTGGGCGGCTTCGAACCGCGCGCCGGCAGCGGGAGGAGCGGTTGGCTGAAGCGGGTGGCGAAGCGGGAATTCTCCGCCGAATCCGATTTGCGATACGGCCGCAGCACAAATCGGAAGCGGGTCAATCCTTCCTGGTAGGCGCGGTAGTTCGTGCCCCAGTGGTTGTTCATCGCCCACGAGTAAAGCTTTTGCGTCGGCTCGACGGTCTTGCGCCAAACGTCGGGGTTGGTTTGCGAATTGAGCAGCGTGGCCGTGATGCCGCCCACCTGCACCAGCGGCGCATCGAGCGTGACCCACTGGATGCCGCGGTCGTGGTTTGCCACGTCCGCCCAGCGGCCCACGGTGACCCAGTTCTTGCACGCGCTTGGCATCTGGTCGGCCTCGGGCCGCATCACGCCGAGCGGCAAATCGAGCCGCACGTCACCGTCCGGCACATTGAACTCGAACGCGAAGTTCACGCTCTCCTTGGCGGCACGATTGCGGTAATCGCCTTCCGGATGTTCCGCCTTGGCCGGCCGGGGCGCGCGTTCCTTGTCCACGTCGTTGATCAGTTCGACGTAGTCTCCATCCGCCACCACCCGCACTTCGCGCGTGAGCTTGCGGCAACCGGGCGCGGCGGACTCGACGATGAGCGACGCCACCAGCGGTCCCGGTTCGCCAACGCGGATCGTCACGGGCCCATTGCGCTGCAGGTCCTTTAAATCGTCGGCGATCAGGTAGAGGTAATCGTTCAGCCCGCGGCCGGAACTCGTGTTGGCAAAATTTCCTGCCATGCCCTTCGCTTTGAGTTCGATTACCGCGCCGGTTCTTTCGTCGAGTCGGGCGCAAACGCGGCCGCTGTCCAGCGTCGCCCCGATCGCCTGGGCGCGTGCGGCGACGTGCGCCGGGCCGGCGATCACGGAGAAGCGTTTGGCGCCGAGGGCGGGGACATCCATTGCGAGCAACACCAACTCACCCGAAAGCAAACGCTGTGAAGGCACGGGCTTGCCGCGGTCATCGAGCACACGATCGCCGGCGGTGGAAAGTTGCGGGGAGAGGGTAACCAGTTCCGTGCGCGGCCATGAAGCGGTGTTGAAGACGTCCACCCCCGTCGCCGCAGTGCTGCCCGCAGATGCACCTTGCTGCGCCGCGCGGCCCAGGAGTTCCCGCGACTGCCGATCCGCTGCCAACGCGTAGCCGCGTTTGATTTCCCATTGTTCCCGGGTTTCCTGCCGTTCCGGTCCCCACACGCTGCAATGCGCCCCCCACGTGTGTTCCGAGTAGAGCAGCACGCTGTTCCACGCGTCCGCAAACGCCGCCGCCGGATAACTCCGCGGCTCGCGCAGGGCCCAGAGCGCCTCCGCTTGGGTCAGCCGATCCGAACTCTCGCGGTTCATCGCGGTTTCCAGCGCTGACGATCCCGCGCCATCCTCCCAGTACGGCGTCCAATCGCCGCGCACGACAGGCAACTGGTCGCCGTGCTTCTGCTCGAACGCCCGAAACGCCTCGCTCACGCCGGAGATGACGAACCGGGGCCACGCATATTTCGCGTTCCAGTCCTTCACGAAGTCGCAAATCGCCGGGTCGGGGATGGCGTTGTCGCCGTGACCGCTCCAGCGGACGTGCGCGATGTCGTAGGGATAACCGCGTTTCTCCAAGCCGTCGTAAAACTCGCTCACCAGCCGGGGCGATAGGTCGTGATAAACGTGCGACAGCGCGTAGCCCCAGAACGGAATCCAAACCAGCACCTTGGACTGGCCGTCCGGTCCGACCCACCAAAACGGCTTGTTCTCCCACTCGCGCAGGATCGTGCCGATGCGATCGAAGTAATTCGGCGCGGTATTGAAATAGCGAATCCCGGCGTGCGCCATGGCCGTCACCGTGCCCCAGGTGTAGCCCGGCACGTCGCTGATCATCACCGAATCAATCGGCCGCCCGGTTTGCTCGGCGAGTTGGGTGCCGTAGCGGAACAGGCGGACCAGTTCTTCCGGCCGGCACAGTCCGGTCAACTCGTTCAAATACATTCCGCAGAGCGCAATCTGGCCGCACTTTACCGCGTCCAGAAACTCCGCCCGCTGGGTTTCATTGAGCCGCCGCTGGTACAGGTCGGCCGCCCAGAGCACCTCGACGTTCCAGATGAACCGCGCGCCCGGGGGATAGTCCGCCGTGCGCTTCGCCGCGGCGATGCCCTCCACCAGGTTTTGCACCTGCTTGGCCTCGATGGCGGTTTGGATTTCCGTGTAGCCAATGTCGGTGTGCGAATGGGGCAGGATGTAAACCGTCAGCGGCCGCACCGGTTTGAGTTCAACCTCCCGCTGCGCGAGCACCTTCCCCCGGGCTTCGACCGTGATCGTTATGGTGGTGTTGGTTTTCACCTGGGGCACGAGGAGTTCGACGCTGTTTGTCCCCTGGGCCAGGGGGGCATTGAGCGGCGCCACGCCCGCGACCCTTAACGTGACCTCACCCGGCTCCCCCACCTGCCGGATGGCGACCGCGACGGGATGAAAGAGTTTTCCTTGAACTTCTTTCAGCGCCCGCACTCCGGTAATGCCCGTGACGAGGGTCCGATTGGAAACCGGTGCAAGCGCCCCGCCCGCCGGGGTTTCGAGTGCCAGCCAATCGTAGAGCAGCCAACTGCCCGCCGTCGTTGTGATGGCGAGTTGATTCTCGCCCGGCTTCAAGGCGCCGGCGGGAAACACAATTTCGAACGCGCGCGGTTTGCCTTGCGCGGGCTGGCCGTGGATGCTCTCGTCCCCGGCTCCGGCGGCGAGGTGGCGGGAAACCACCGCGTCGTTGAGCCGGAATTCGAGCTGCGGTGGCGCGCCGGAATGCGTGTCGAGCACCTTCACCTTGAGCCGCGTTTCACCGGCGGGCGGGGCGGCCTGCAAGCCGAAGACGACGAGAAAAGTGTGAGGGCGGCCCCCGGCCCATGTGTCCACCGGGCCTGGTTGCGCGTAGGGCCAGTCGCGCGCGGTGTCGGATTCGCCGACAAAGAAAGCGGCGTCCTCCCGGAATTGCGTAAAGCCTGCGGGCGCGAGCGCAAACTCGCGGTTGTCGCCATCCGGCTTGCCGATCTCCCAGAGGACCGCGGAATCCGCCGCTGGGCCCGCCACGAGCCCCAGCAGGCTCAAGCTGACGGAAAGCAAGGCGAGGTTGCATGTGCGGGGGCCGACCCAAGGGGTTGGAAACCGGCCCGCCCGAAAGAACTTATCCCAGATAGCCATAGCGAAGCGATTGTCTAATGAGTCCTGAGCCAAGTGCAACCTATTTGCCCCGGCATCCATTTGCCCGGTCGGTTGAACTGGTGGCGCGGCAACGCGCCGTGCCAAACCTGGGAGGGCCAGTCTGCCGCGTGTCCTTTGGCAGTGACCGATTCTCACCCGAAACGGGTTTCAACCCTCAACTGGCCGGGCCTTGACCCGTATCTTTATCAGCCATAGGCTTGCCCTATGAATTCGGGAAACCGAGTTCCTTGTTACCTGTCCATTACCCAATATCAGGGGAAATGTTCCTACTGCCGGTACAGTTAGACCTTATACTGCACGCGATGGCAACGCACAAACAGGACAAGAGGCTTCGGCGGCGTCATTTCGGTATTACGACTCTTTTTGCGTTGCCGCTGCTCGCATGTTTTGCACTTGCCTGGAGCACTCCTTACTTCTGGCCGGCTGCTGGTGCATTCGGCACCGTTGCACTCGTCGGTTTGCTTTTTCAGGAGTTGCGGTTTCGCCGCTATCATTGTCCAGATTGCGGTGCACGTTTGCCTTATCCAGAATTGCCCCCGGGAGCACGCATCGAGTATTACTGCGAGCGGTGTGATGTTTTATGGGATTCAGGATTTGTCGAACCAAAGCCAGACCACGGATGATGAGGTTCAATTAG
>JADLHS010000571.1 GCA_020848635.1 Limisphaerales bacterium | reverse complement strand
GGCGCTGAAAGATCGTCCGGGTTTGCTGCGGGCAGCGGATAATGGCCTGCTGTTCCTCGACGAAATCGGGGAACTGGGATTGGATGAACAGGCGATGCTCCTCCGGGCATTGGAAGATAAACGATTTTTGCCGTTTGGCGGAGACCGGGAAGTCAGCAGTAACTTCCAGTTGATTGCTGGCACGAATCGCGAGCTTCCGATCGCGGTTCGTGAAGGCCGTTTCCGCGAAGACCTCCTGGCCCGGACGAATCTTTGGACATTTCATCTCCCCGGCTTGCGCCAGCGCCCGGAGGATATTGAACCCAACCTTGATTACGAATTGGACCAATACGCCTGCAAGGGCAGCCTGCGTGTAACGATGAGCACCGAGGTTCGCGAGGATTTCCTGAAGTTCGCCCAATCATCGGCGGCCAAATGGTCCGCCAACTTTCGTGACTTGAATGCCTGCATCACGCGCATGGCCACTCTTTCGCCCGGCGGGCGCATCACCGCGGCTGCGCTGGCCGAGGAAATTGAACGTTTGAAGGCTGGCTGGTCAGCGCCAACCGCAGACGGCGACCATGATGCCGTGCTGTCGAGTGTGTTAAGCGAAAAGAAAAGGGAGCAGTTGGATCTGTTTGATCGGGCGCAACTGGCGTTCGTAATCCAAGTTTGCCGGGAATCAGCCACGCTCTCGGACGCGGGCCGGAAATTGTTCGCGGCCACGCGGGAGAACCGCAAAACCGCCAACGACGCTGACCGCCTGCGCAAGTACCTCGCCCGGTTCAACCTCGACTGGCAAAGCCTAAAATAGCAATGCCCGCGGGCCGTAATTTGAAAATGCTCCTGAGCTATAGACCTCAGACACTACGAGCGGCTATTCCTGGCGAGCGTTGGTGAGCGGCATTCCGTCGCCCTTGGAGGCACAAGGGAAGTCATAACAAAGGCCGTTGACAAACTGGATGATAGTGTGTATATGACACTAACAAATGAATGCTGCACATGCTCACCCAGCCGGCGCGAGCGCGCTGCTCACGGACCTCTATCAGCTCACCATGGCCTATGGTTATTGGAAAGCAGGCAAGGCTGATCAACAGGCCGTCTTTCACCTGTTCTTCCGAAAGAACCCATTCCAAGGGGGCTTCACGTTGGCTGCAGGATTGGCGGATGCCATCGCGTACCTGCGCGGTTTCCGCTTTGAGAAATCGGAACTTGAGTATCTGGCGACGCTCAACGGTCGCGACAGCAGGCCGCTCTTTGAACCGGCGTTTCTCGACTATCTGCGTGAGTTGCGGTTCAGGTGTGACGTGAGTGCGATGCCTGAGGGAACGGTGGCGTTTCCGCAGCAACCATTGTTGCGGATTCAAGGTTCGATTCTGGAGGCGCAACTGGTCGAAACCGCGCTCCTGAACATCATCAATTTCCAATCCTTGATTGCCACCAAAGCGGCGCGGGTTTGCCTGGCGGCGCAAGGCGACCCAATTGTCGAATTCGGGCTGCGGCGGGCCCAAGGCGTAAATGGCGCCATCAGCGCCAGTCGGGCCGCGTTCATCGGTGGCTGCACAGGAACCTCAAATGTTCTCGCCGGAAAACTCTTTGGCATTCCGGTGAAGGGTACGCACGCGCACAGTTGGGTGATGTCGTTCGACAACGAACTCGAAGCATTCAACAGTTACGCCGATGCCATGCCGAACAACTGCATCTTCCTGGTGGACACCTATGACACGCTCGACGGAGTCCGGCACGCGGTGGAAGTCGGCCTGCGGCTGCGCAAGCAGGGACACGAATTGGCTGGCATTCGGCTCGATTCGGGTGACCTCGCTTATCTCAGCATCGAGGCCCGCAAGATTCTTGACGACGCTGGTTTCCGGGATGCGCTGATCGTGGCAAGCAATGATCTGGACGAACAAATCATCGCCAGCCTCAAGCAACAGGGCGCGAAGATCAATGTGTGGGGGGTGGGCACAAAGTTGGTGACCGCATACGATCAACCGGCGCTTGGTGGAGTTTACAAGCTCACGGCCATCCGCGGCCCCGATGGTCAATGGGACCACAAAGTCAAACTCTCGGAACAAGCGGCCAAGGTCACAAACCCCGGCATCCTCCAAGTGCGGCGCTTCCGTGATACCAACGGGTTCATCGGCGATGCCCTCTATGACACCAGCCTGCCGTCGCAAGGCCCGATGGCGATCGTCGATCCACTGGATGCGACCCGGCGGAAGCATTTCCCGCCCGACGCGCAAAGCGAAGACCTGCTCGTTCCTGTTTTGCGGCAAGGTGAATTGGTCGGCGATTTGCCGGAGCTGGAAGCCATCCAAACGCATGCCCGACAGCAATTGGCGATGCTCAATACCGGGGTCAAGCGGTTCACCAACCCGCACCAATATCCGGCCGGCTTGGAATTGGGGTTGCATGAGTTGAAGACGAAATTGATCCTGCAGGCCCGTGGTGAGATGTAGACAATATGGAATTTCAACGATGAAACTCATCAAAGTTGCCGCTGGCGTACTGAACCAAACGGCCCTCGATTGGGCGGGCAACCAGGCGCGAATTCTCGCTGCCATCGAAATGGCGCGTTCGAAAAAGGCGACCATCCTGTGTCTGCCCGAGCTGTGCCTCACTGGCTACGGCTGTGAGGACGCCTTTCATTCGATGAATACCGTTTGCCGTGCCTGGCAATCGTTGCTTGCGGTGATGCCGGCAACGCAGGGCATGATTGTTTCGCTGGGCTTGCCGGTGATGCACCAGAATGGTCTCTTCAATTGCGCCTGCCTCATCGTTGATGGAAAGATCGCCGGCTTTGTTGCCAAACGATTTCTCGCTGGCGATGGAATTCATTACGAACCCCGCTGGTTCAAACCTTGGCCCGCCGAAGTGGTGGGTGAACTGCGCGTTGATGGCGAAAGTTTTCCAATTGGGGATCTCTGCTTCGACTGCGGCGGTGTGCGGATTGGTTTTGAGATTTGCGAGGACGCGTGGGTCGCCAGTCGCCCCGGAGCGGCCCTGGCCTTAAAGGCCACCGACATCATTCTCAACCCCAGCGCCAGCCACTTCGCCTTCGGTAAACT
>JADLHS010000570.1 GCA_020848635.1 Limisphaerales bacterium | reverse complement strand
TCTCACGCTCGACGTGGATGCCGCCGCGAAGAAGTTGCTCGCCAGCGAAGGCTACGACCCGCAATTCGGCGCCCGCCCGCTCAAACGCGCGATTCAAGAACACCTGCTCGACCCGCTCGCGACGAAGTTGCTTGGTGGAGAGTTTAAGCCGGGTGAAAAGATCAAAGTTACTGCGGACGGGGAGAAACTGGTGTTCAAGGCGAAGTGAAGCGGTGCGCAAGACTTCCGCCCATATTCCCAACTTGAACGAACCTCTCCCCACTGTTACTATGCCCGCATGGTGCTGGGACTGAAATTGAACTTGTCCGAAAGCCTCGCCTTGGAAGCCAGGGACAAGGGTTTGCTCGAAGCGCCCGCCGTCGAGCGCATGTTGCGCGCCGAATTGAAGCGCAATCGCGTGGATCAATTGTTCGCCGCCGCTGACCGTCTGGCCGCGCAGAACCAACCAGCCTTGACCGAGGCCGAAGTGGAAGCAGAAATCCAGGCCGCACGAACACAGCGCCGCGCCGCCGATGCGAGTCGTCGCTGACACCAACATCGTTGTCTCCGGCTTGCTCTGGCACGGGCCATCCCGCGAACTCCTCAATCTCGCGCGTCACGGAACAGTGGAACCGTTCACCAGCGGGACGCTCCTGGCCGAACTGGAAGAAGTCCTGCAACGGGAGAAATTCCTCGAACGCCTGACCGCCGCCCAGATTCAACCCCACGATCTGGTCACTGGTTACGCGGCGCTCGCCACCGTCATTCAACCGGTGCAGATTGCGCCCGTCGTTCTCCGCGACCCGGATGACGACGCGGTGGTCGCATGTGCTGTCGCTGCTGGCGCAACAACCATCGTTTCCGGTGACGATGATTTGCTGGCGCTCAAAAAGCATCAAGAGATCGAGACCTGTAAAGGTCGCGGCGTTTGTTGCGCGAATACGGGGAGACTGATTTCCGCACGCGCCCACTCAAACGTGCGATTCAACCCTGAAAGCTTTCGCGGCTGCTCGACCCGCTCGCGACGAAGCTGCTGGCGGGGAAGTTTAAGCCCGGCGAACGGATTAAAGTGACGAGCAACAGGGACGGCTTGGTGTTCAAAGCCAAGTAACAAATTATCTCAATCCGAAGTGCGATGGCACTGTGCTATTCCAACGCTCTTGACGCAAACGGTCGGGAGATTCATTCTCCACTTCACCAAACCACCCGCACTTAGATATGAAAATCTCGCTCCTCATTGCCTTCGGATTTGCCCTCGCAGCCGCAATCCAAAGATCTGACGCCGTCCTCTATCCGAACCTCATGAACAACATCGCGGGCTACTGGCCATTCGACGAAACCAGCGGTGGCATCGCCCACGAAGCCAGTGGCCTTGGGATGAACGGTTCGTTGATAAACTATGCCGGGAACCAAGGCAACTGGGGCGCTGGCAAGATTGGTGGCGCGCTTGATTTCGGCGGGCTCGCAGCCAAGCATTACGTTCGCGTGCCGAACTTCACCAAGCCCACCACCTCGCTTACCCTGTCCGCCTGGGTCTGGGCTGATTCACTGCCGCAATGGGCAACCGTTGCTGCGAATTGGAATGGCGTTTATGGTGCACTGAATTATGGGATGTTCGGCTCAGATCCTCAGCTTAGTCTCTATTTCGCCGTACCGGATCCTCAAGGTATAGGCGTGTCCAATGGCTCGGAGTCCGCCGACGCGTTGTCGCTTGGGCAATGGCATCATCTGGCAGTAGTGGTTGATGGTGGCGACAATCAAGTCTCGTTCTGGCGTGATGGTCAAATTGCGGGCAGTTTCTTCTTCAGCGGCAGCTTTTCTCCGGCACCCGTCCCGCATTTGAACATCGGTGGTGAACCGACTTATGGTAATCTGACACAAGGCTATTGGGATGGTAAGATTGATGATCTGGCGTTGTGGACCCGCGCCTTGAGCAGTCAGGAAATTGGGGATATCTACAACGCTGGGCTTAACGGCCAATCACTTCTTTCACTCGTTCCCGAGCCGTCTGCAGCAACTCTGGTCGTGTTGAGCGGTATCACGATTTTCTTGCTGCAACGTCGGCGGGCTTGACGGCCTGCTGGCAAAGCAGGGCGATGACCCGCCATTCGGCGTGCGGCTGCTCAAACGCGCGATTCAAGCACACCTGCGCGATCCGCTCGCGACGAAGTTGTTGCCGGGGGAATTCAAGGCGAACGACAAAATTAACGTCACGGCCAAGGGCGACGCGTTGGTGGTTGCTAAGTAATGAAATCCAACCACAGATGAACACGGATGGACACAGATCCGGAAGGACGAGCAACATGAGTTCCCAGACTTTGAACCACGAAACACACCAAACACATAAAGGTGAGGCGAGGCTGCCGACGAGCAGCAACCATGACGAGAATTGAATTTCAGGTAGGGCGATCTTGATGCGCTGCCATTGCAAATGTAGCGGTGGTCTGTGAATGCGGTCTGAAATTCCGACCGCAAAGCGCGGCCCTCGCAGAGCGTTGCTCCAAAGCGTAAGAATTTCGCGAAGCCAAGCTGACTTGCCCCAACGGGGCAAAGAAATCGACCCGGTGTTGCTGGGCCGAAATCTGATGAAGGCGGGCTGCCCCGAAAAAACGTCCCACGAAATAATTATCCCCCTCCTCTCCAAAGTCGGAGCGAGGAGGTCGCAAAAATGGCTGACAACAATTAATGGCATCATTAGTCTTCAATTTTGCCAAATCAACGAATCAGCATATGAATATTAAACGACTTAAATTCAGCCTGCTTTGGAGTTTGCTGCTTACGGCAACGCTGGCATTGACCGGCTGTTCGACCAGCACCCCGACAACCGCCCAATACAAGTATTCCACGCCCATCGCGCCGGGCGTGGCCGTGCCGGACAAGATTGAAAGCTCGCTCGGCACCTTGAACCTGCACTACGGCTATCCGTCGGCCGGCACCGTGGAGAAGATTTACGACAATCTGGACCGGTCGCGCGCCTTGCAGGCGTATCTCATGGCCATCCCCATCGTGAATCAGGCCGGGATGCGCGATTCACTTCGCAAGAACGGACCCGACAACCAGACGGATGTCATCTGGGAAAATCTGGTGGATGCGCGCACCGTGGAACTGACGGCGAACGACAACACCATCTACAACTTTGTCTGGGCCGACACGCACAAGGGCCCGCTCGTCGTGGAAGTGCCGCCAATGGTCCTGGGATTGTTCAATGATTTCTGGTATCGCTGGGTGGCTGATGTCGGCATCACCGGCGAAGACCGCGGCAAAGGCGGAAAATATTTGGTCCTGCCGCCCGGCTATAAGGGCGAGATTCCCGAGGGCTACTTCGTAGTGAAGCCGAGTACCTACGGCAATTGGCTGGTGTTCCGCGCCTTTGTCGTGGAC